>NZ_AP025305.1:3600000-3900000 GCF_036492635.1 Aureibacter tunicatorum | reverse complement strand
GATTATTTTCATAACATTACGAAGTAGCGCTTAATGTTTTCTTATTGATTTTTTTCATTTTTGATTAGTTGTCATCACTCGTTTATGTCACTATACTATTGAATGATGAATTTTTTAGTATGCAAAAGAAAAAATGGATTAACTCGCTTTTCGATGGAACCATAAATGATGATGAGCTTGAAAAGCTGAATGATTGGTATGCATTGGAGTCAGAAAAGGCTTTGATGAATAATGAATTGGAGGAACAAATTCCAATGCTTAAAAATCGAATGCTGACAAAGCTTCAGACTGACGTTATCGAGGAAAATCTAAATCAGAAAAGTTCCAGAAAGGTTATTACGAGGAAGTTCAAGACAATGGCGACAGCTTCGGTTTCATTGATTGGATTTTTATTTATGCTAAGCTGGTTTTTTTCAAAATCTGATCAAAACATGACGGCTTTTAGCAATGACACCAATACTGTTAAGCAAGTGATTTTGCCTGATGGAACTTTGGTGTGGTTAAATGCCAATGCCTCAATTCAGTATTCGGGAGACTTTAATGAAGAGGATAGAATGATTTACCTCAAAGGCGAAGCTTACTTTGATGTGATAAGAGATATACATAAACCGTTTGTTGTTGAGTCTGGAAATGCTGCTACGATCGTTCTCGGAACTGAATTTAATATCAATGCAAGAAATGAAGATCATATTGTTGTTTCGGTAGCTGAGGGTATAGTGAGAGTAGAGGAGAAAAATTATTTTGAAAATGATGAAAATCGTGTATTGACCATAGGACAGGAGGTAGTTTACAGTAAGACAAGCGGACTTTCAGAACCCATAGAGTTTGATTCGGATATTTGCTTGAGTTGGAAAATGGATACTTTAAGGTTTGATGGAGTGAAACTATCGAAAGCTTTTGCCATGTTGGAAAAGAAATATGACGTGGATATCAAAGTAAAGAATAAAAGTATCAATGAATGTGAAATTTTTGGAGAATATGGGAATGATGAGCTTTCAGATATACTCGAGACTATGAGTTTTGCTTTAGGGTTTTCTGTGAAAGCAAATGAATCAGACGCGACTATTGTAATCAATGGCAATGGATGCGACTAAATAAAAAAATAAAGTGGCAGTCCAGGTCAAGCACCACCCCGGCCGGACAAGCCACTAATGTCTAAATAACAACTAATCATTTAAACACTGCAAAAGTATGAGAAAATTTTTATTAAAAGCAATTCGAAGGCTGAATATGCTTTCGACAACCGCTTTTTGTTTTTTGATGGTCATGATTTGCATGCCGGCTTTGGCGAGCAATAATGAATTGGATCAGCAAAGAGTAACCATGGAGGTAAAAGGGGAAACGCTGGAGATGGTGTTTTCAATGATTGAATCTCAAACAGGATTTAAATTTATATATAAAAAAGACGAAAGAGAATTGTCCAGAAAATTAACGTTTTCAGCTGACCAAACTAATCTAACGGATGTATTAAAAGATATAGAAAGTCAGACAGGAGCATCTTTCAAGCAAATAAAAAATAACATTTCGGTGAGGTTTTCCAATGGACGAGATGGTTTAGCGGATCAAGCGCAAGGTGTGGAAAGAAGGATTGCAGGTCGTGTGCTTGATGACGAGATTGGAGAGCCACTAATCGGGGCAACTGTATTGGAAGCGGGGACTACTAATGGAACCATAACTGATTTGGACGGTACTTTTGAGTTAATGCTTACCGAAAATGCTAGCATGATAATCGTTTCATATATTGGGTATGCTGAACAAGCTGTGGAGGTTTCCAATAGGACAAATTTTGAAATCAAGTTAAAGCAGGACTTGTCTACCTTGAATGAGGTAGTAGTCACCGCTATTGGGATTGAAAGAGAAAAAGCGAAGCTGGGATACGCTATCACAGAAGTGTCAGGCTCTGAAATCGCCAGTTCAGTAGATAACAATGTCTTTAGTTCATTGAAAGGAAAAGTACCGGGAATGGTAATTAATAGCTCAACTGGAGGCTCTACTGGATCTTCAAGTGTTATTTTAAGAGGATATTCGACAGTGCAAGGAGATAATCAAGCTTTGATAGTGGTAGATGGGATTCCTTACAGCAATAATTCATTTGGACAAGGCAGTAGTGGCAACGGCATTGATTTGGGTAGCGGTATTGGTGATTTGAATCCAGAGGATATCGAAAGTGTTACTGTGTTGAAGGGGGCTAACGCATCCGCTTTATATGGATCAAGAGCGATTAATGGAGCTGTAGTGATTACCACGAAAAAAGGGACTAAGAAAAAAGGCCTTGGCGTGCAAATATCTTCAAGCATGGTGATTAGGGAAATAGCTTTTACTCCTGATTTGCAAAATGAATACGGTCAAGGAGGTAGCGCCAAAACTTTGGGGGAGTTTGACGGAGTTGATGATGATGGAACTCCATATTTGCCAAAAAATAATGACAAGAGTTGGGGAGCGAAATTTGAAGGCCAAGATGTTCGAGTGAAGTGGATTCGGGAAGAACCAATACGTAAGTATGAAGCTCAACCTGACAACTACAAGAATTTTTTCCAAACAGGTGTCAATTTTATCAATAATGTAAGCATAACAGGAGCTACTGATAAAGCTTCCGTAAGAATGAATGTCTTGGCCAACAACCTTAAGGACATAGTGCCAACTTCCAAGCAGGATAAGTATGGTTTGAGCTTGAGAGCGACGCAAGAGATCGCTGGAATTTTTGACTTGGACGCCAAGTTGGCTTATACCACTAGTTCGACTCACAATCGTTTGACATTAGGTAATCAAAGAGGTGCATATAGTGGATTGGTGACAGGCCCTAGAAGTTTTTATTTGGAGGATTTAAAGCGTTATAGATATCCTGTGACAGGTGTTGCTTATAATGAACATAAAACTTTTGGTGATAATATGCCTGTTGCATGGAGTACTAGTACAGGATCAAGTGCTGGAAACCCATATTGGGAGCTCTATGAAAACCCAAATGATGATAAACAGGACCGATTGAATGGAATGGTAAAGTTAAGCGCTCAAATATTGCCGGGATTGAGAGCATTTGGACGAATTGGTTGGGATAATTCATATATGGAGGCAAGAAAAGTTGCTGAAAAGTATTCTAGATATTATCGTTTTGATGGACAGATGACAAGTTCTTCAGGTATTCGGACGGAGTTGAACACAGATTTTTTGATTTCTTATGATAAAGAGTTTGGCTCTGACTTTTCTATGTCAGTGAATGCAGGTGGAAATAGAAGAAAGGAGAAGACTACATATAAAGAATTGCACGGTACTCATTTTACAGTTGTGGATTTTAATTCTTTCAATAACATTGAGCAAAAATACCAACATGAATCAGAGGTGGAAAGAGCTGTTAATTCTGTTTATGGCATGCTTGCGTTTTCCTATAAGAACATAGCTAATTTAGACGCGACTTTAAGGAGTGATTGGACTTCTACTTTGCCTTCAGGAAACAATTCATTTTTATATCCTTCGGTAAGCGGTTCATTCGTATTTTCAGAAGCATTTGATTGGAGAGGCAATATTTTGTCTTTTGGGAAATTGAGAGCTTCATATGCCGAAGTTGGAAATGACACTCAACCTTATATGACCAAGAGATTTTATAATTTCAACAATGACGAATTAGGAAGAGCTCATGCATCATTGCCTTCCAATGTATGGAATGAGGAGTTGAAACCTGAGAGAAACAAGTCGGTGGAGTTAGGTCTTGATATGGGGCTGATTAATGACAGAGTATCTTTGGATTTGACTTGGTATCAGAGCAATGTCGTTAACCAAATATTGCCATCGTCTCCTTTAGCGATTAGTTCAGGTTACAGTAGTTGGGCTATTAATGCTGGCGAAATCCAGAATACTGGTGTTGAATTAGGCTTGTCGGTAATTCCTGTAAGATTGGATAAATTCCAATGGAGAGCAATTTTTAACTATGCTCAAAATAACTCCAAAGTAGTTGAATTTAATGAAGACACAGACCAGATTGTTTTAGGAACGGGACGAGGTGTGACTGTATTGGCTAAGAAAGATAAGCCTTTTGGCGCAATCTATGGCAGAGCATTTCTTCGCAATGAAGCTGGAGTTGTGATAGTTGATGAAAATGGATACCCAATGTACGAAGAGGAAGATCAAATCATAGGAAATGTAATGCCTGATTTTACAGGATCATTGGCAAATGAGTTTTCGTATGGGAATTGGAGGTTGAGCGCTTTAGTGGATATGTCTTTTGGAGGAGAAATTACATCATGGTCAGAAACTTGGATGAATTTAAGAGGAACTACTTCCAAGACTTTGGAGGGTAGAGATGCTTGGATAGAAGCCCGAGAGAACGGAAATATTCATGAAGAACACCTTTACAGCACAGAAGGAGGTTATGGAGCTTGGGTTGGCAATAGCGTTTATGAAGATGGAACGCCGAACGCAGGAGAGAATGCCAAGTATTTGAACCCTTTCATGTATTGGGATGAAATGAAAAAAGACAAGGCTGGCGAATCAACCTTGGTTGACGCTTCATATGTGAAGTTAAGGGAAGTTAGCTTGACATACGATTTGACAAGCATTGCCAATAAAGTAGGTCTTTCTTTGCAAGGAGCAAGTCTGTCATTCACTGGTAGAAACCTTTTCTTGCTTTATTCCGAGTCTGATCTGTTCGATCCGGATTCATACCGTTTCAGCACAAGCACTAACTCTCTAGGCGTTGAATCAGGAGCATGGCCTAGCACTAGGTCATATGCATTTACATTCAAAGCATCTTTCTAAATTCTAATTCAGTAACCCATGAAATTAAAAAATATACTAAGAATCGGTTGGATTGTAGCGGCTTCGGGATTTATGGCTGCTTGTGAAAAAGATTTTGAGGAATTCAATACCAATGGAAATGCCTTGGAAGAGGTGAGTCCTGTGTATCAACTAGGGGAAGTGACTCGTGATTTGCATCAAAGTTATGGCCAAGGTTTTAATGTTGGCAGTGAATGGCAGCATCAATGGGCTAGATCTTACGGTGATACCAGAGGATATATATACGATGAAGGACAGTCCAAAACGTGGAACGAGAGCTATTCTGCATATCGTGATATCGTGGATTTGATTGAGAAAGTAAAGCCTGAAGGTGATGAGAGTAGTCCATTTATTTACTCAGTGGCTTTGATTGCCAAGATATTCCATTTCCATATGTTGACGGATATGTATGGAGATGTGCCTTACAGTGAGGCAGGCATGGCTGTGTCTGGTTTGGTGCAGGCTTCATATGATTCTCAGGAAGAAATATATAATGATCTGTTCAGGATGTTGGATGAAGCGATCAACATATTGGAAGGTGTGGAAAATTATGCGGGAATTGAAGAAATTGATCGGCTGTATGATGGACAAGCAGATGCTTGGCTTCGCTTTGCAAATTCATTAAGACTGAGAATGGGAATGCGAGTGAGGTATGTTGACGCAAGTTTGTCAGCATCAGAGATAGGAAAAGCGCTTTCAAGTAATTTGATTGAGAATAATGATCAAAATGCGTTGATCTATGAATTTGAGAGTGCTCTTTTTCAAAAGGAAAAAGAAAATATGATGCATCCGAGTATTCGAATGGTTGAGTTTTTGGAAAATGATCCAAGATATGATTTGTTTTTTGAGCCGCTGGTGGACACTGCTTTGGTGGTGGGATATGAAAATGGCTTGGTCATTACTCAAGGTGAATTTTCGAGAATAGGACAAGGAATTGCTGTTCAGGATCGACCGAATAGAGTAATGGGAGCTTCAGAGGTTTCCTTTCTTATGGCGGAAGCTTATTTAAGCGGTAATGGAGTATCCGCTGATGCGCAAAAAGCAAATGACGCCTATAAAGCGGGGATCAGAATGAGTATGGAATTTTGGGGAGTGGATTCGGTTTCTATAGCAAGGTATATGGCCGATAGCTTTATGCCATTGGAGGGTACTGAAGAGGAAAAACTGGAAATGATAATCATGCAGAAATGGGTGGATCTGATAGACAATGGGGTAGAGACTTATGCGGAAGGGCGAAGAACAGGTTACCCAGTAATAGAGCAGCGTCAAGATGCGAGTGTGTACTTGCTGGGAGAAACGAATGGAGTGATGCCGAGAAAGTGCAAATATCCGGAAAGCGAGACTTTATACAATACTGAGAATTTCAAGGAAAAATCTTCACAGCATGATTTCCTTGTCAAAGTTTGGTGGGACAAAAAGTAGATCAGCAATGCGGTAGTGAGTTTTGTTTCATGTTTTAGCGATGGGGCTTTCCCTCATTGAGGGGGGCTCCAATCGTTTTAATTCTTTTCAATCAATTAATACTTTCTAATAATCAATTTTATTTCTAACCATTATATGATTTAATCATGAAAAGAACATGTTTACTAGCCTTGCTGTGCCTTGTTTTTTGTGTCTCAAAATCCAAAGCACAGACATTAGACCTTCCTCCAAAGCCTGTGGCGAATACTTTTAGAGTGGACTTCGCTTGGTTTGGATATCCTTTGAATCAAGTGACCATTCCATCTTCGCACAATACATTCAGTGCCGACAGAGATGGATTTGGGGTGGCGAAAAACCACATTAGAGGCTTTCAAGATCAATTGTCTTATGGCATGACAGGAATAGAGCTTGACTATCACAAGCCATTGTTTGGCAGCAAGATCATTATTGCGCACTATGGAATTGGCGAAAGAGTTCCTTGGGGATGGCCTTATAAAGATTTAGAATTCTATTTGCAGAGAATTTCCCAATCTTTAGCGAATGATCCCAATAAGTATTTGGTGGTGAAAAATCAAATGGAAACAAGAGCGTCGGATGTTGAGAAAGTGTGGAATAAGTACTCTGACTTAAAAAACTACACTTATACGATACAGTCTGGTTACATTCCAACATTGGGAGAGTTTCTAGCCTCAGGCAAAAGAATCCTGCATACAAGCAGTATCAATGGCAATTATCAATCGCATGTCATTAGAACGGCTACATCGAACAAGCGTCAAAACGTTTCGGATGTGTATGCTTACGATGCGATTTATAGAGGCAAGCATCAAGTGGATTTTTATGATCTGAATGCCTTTGCAGTCAGCGATTTGATTGGAGCTGGAGATGAGGAAAAAGCTAAAGTTCTGAATGCATATGATAATTTGTTGAGATATAGCTTGATCGCATGGAAGCTGAGTGGTAAGAAGCCTTGGCAATTGGTCGTTGATTTCGAAAGCAAGGGAGATGTTTACGCTGTCGCTACTGTGCTTAATAATGAATACAAATCGTACAGAGGAGAAGTTGTATACAATGGCAGTGTATTGAGTGAAGTTGCTTGGGAATTTGATTATGAATTCAACCAAGATACTTTGAGTGGAAATACGGTAACTTATGGTCGTTTCAGTTTTCCTGTAGGGTCAAGAGATGGCAAAGTTGTGATCAAGCCTGTGTCTGATATCTATGAATTCGAACCTGCTGAAGTGGAGCTTGATTTTGCTTCAGCCTCTACAGAGGTTTTCAATTTGATTGAGGCAAAACTGAAAAATTCAGCTGGAAGAAAGTCATTTGCGAATGAGAAATTGTCTTTGCAACAAACAGTTGATGAAGCTCTATTTGCGGAGTTCAAGCTTTATCCTAATCCCGCTGAAAATACGCTGAATATCGACATGCCGGAATTCGAGGGAAATGCTACTATCTCGATCATAGACTTATTGGGTAGAGTACAAGCAACAAAGACTATCGACAAGAATACTCGAAGCTATCGACTTGATTTGAAATCCCATAGCATCAATGAAGGAACATACCTTGTGGTTTGTCAATTCGGTGAGCAAAAAATATCAAGAAAACTTGTAGTTAAATAATTCCTATTAAAGACCAAAGGAGAAAACCTCTCCTTTGGCTCTTATTTACATCGATAATAAATGAATACTAGACACACTTTTATTTTAGCGGTTTTGTCTTTGATACTGACAAATTGCAAAGCTTCAAAACCTCAAAAACCTGATAAGCCAAAATTGATTGTTTCCATTGTTGTTGATCAAATGCGTTATGATTATTTGGACCGTTTCAAAGAACTTTATACTCAAGATGGATTCAATAGACTGAGAAAGAACGGCTTTGATTTTAGAAATACACACTACAATTATATCCCTACCAGAACGGCTCCTGGACATGCTTCGCTATTTACAGGAACCACTCCTTCTCGTCATGGTATTGGAGGCAATGGGTGGTTTGACAAAAATCTGAAAAAAGGAATTTTTTCTATCAGCGACACTACCGTTCATTTGATAAGCCATCGGAATAAAAGTAAAGGCTCCGCTTCATATTCACCAGCGAATTTGCTGGCGTCAACCGTAGGCGATGAATTAAAGCTTGCAACTTATGGAGAGTCCAAAGTCATAGGTATTGGCATTAAAGCAAGGGCTTCTGTTCTGACCTCAGGGCATGCCGCAGATGCTGCTTATTGGATTAGTGGAGGAGAATTGGTGACAAGTTCGTATTACAGAGACAGTTTGCCTCAATGGGCTATTTCATTTAATGGAAAAGAGCGAACAGAAGAATTATTGAAAGATGGCTGGCCCTTGCTGTTGCCGGTTGATCAATATCCAGCTTCATTGGTAAGCAATGATAATAGAAAAGAAGAATACAGTATTACAGAACAATCGCCGGTATTTCCATATACATTTGGAAGAAATGAGCATGATCTTATCGGCACAACACCGTTTGGAAACACATTATTGACAGAAGCAGCGATTGCTTGCATTGAAGGAGAAGACCTTGGACAAGGAGATGTGTCAGATTTTTTGATAATTGGATACTCAGCCACAGATTATATTGGGCATAGATATGGCGCAGGATCACTGGAGATGATGGATGCATATCTTAGGCTCGATAGGGATATAGGTTATTTGATTGATGCCTTAGACCAAAAAGTCGGAGACGGCAACTATGTCATAGTACTGACTGCCGATCATGGCGGAATGCATACTTCAGAACATCTTTCTGACCATCATTTTCATACAGGTCTTACTCAAAAAAATCAGTTGCGAGAACATTTGAATAATTATTTTCAACAGAAATATGGATTGACTGACATCGTTTTGAGATTGAAAGACGAGCAAGTTTACCTTGACTTTGAGCAGGCAACTCGTAAAGGTATCACTAAAGAAGAAGTGGAAGAAATAGCATTGAATTGGTTTAAAAAGCAGGAAGGTATTAGAGATGTTGTGTCCAAGACAGACTTATTGTCGCGGAGTTTTAAAAACGATGAAGTTAGACAAATGTTGAAAAGAGGAGTTTATCCTTCTCGTTCGGGCGATGTGTTTTTTATGCATGAGCCAGGCTGGCAGTCAAAATATATGGCGGCAAATCATGGAACGGCCTATACTTATGATACACATGTTCCAAATGTATGGTATGGATGGAAAATTCCACAAGGAGAAAGTGTTGAAAGAAAGGAAATCACGAGCATTGCTCCTACACTGTCGATGATGTTTCGAGTCTCATTGCCTAATGCGTCTTCTACAGTGCCGTTGAAAGAAGTGTTGTAGCATGGTGAATTTTTCTGTTCGACAATTTTTGTTTTTACTTCTTAAAAGGTTTACTGTTGGGGGATGATCTTGACTTTTATTAAGCTAAAATTGCTTGCTTGTAATTCATAAAAAGGATTTCATAAATACTCAATTTATATAATATTAATTTATTTATTATAATTTTACTTAATATGTGTTTTGTTGCTTGTTTGTATTGTAATTGAAATATTTTTTAAGAGCAAATTTAAATTATGGGTCTTTTTGACAAGCTTAAACAAGCGGCGAATTTTGTTACTGGGGGTGGCGCTACGATAAGCGTTCGTACGGAAGAGTCGGTAAATAATGGCAATGAACCGATCAAATTTATCATTGATGCTGTAGTTAAAGGTGCAGATATGAATGCAAGGAATGTGTATTTGAAAATCAGAGCGGCGGAAAAAGTAAAAGTAGTAGGAGTGAGTGTGCCTAATGGAGATGGCGGATATGCTAGAAGAGATTTCAGCGGACATCATGAAACATTTGAAACTGAGATTCAAGCGACAGGAGCTCAAACACTGGAAGCGAATCAAACTTATCAATGGATAGTGGAGTGGCAGGCACCCGTAAATGTAAATGGCACTTATCATGGTGAAAATGCAGTGCATGAATGGGAAATGTACGCAGGCATTGATGTGTCGGGCAATGATCCTGATTCTAATTGGCAACCTTTTGAGTTGTACTTTTAAGTAATTTGTATTTAGTGGTTATAGGAGGGTTCTTTGGCGCTCTCTTATTTTAGCTTGGCTGAGTTTTTGGTTTTATCCAAAATATGGATAATTACCATTTTGAATACATACTCCTCATTGCTTATACATTGGGTATAGCGACAGTTTTAACCGTATTGTTCAGAAAATTAACTCACTTGTATGTGACTAAGTTTTCCGCTAGAATTAAGACCGACCCCACGAATTTTTCTTTTATCAAGAATTCCATAGGCTTTCTGATTTATACGATTGCTTTGGTATTTATTTTTTATAAGATCCCTTATTTGAAGACGCTGGGAAAAGCATTGACGGCTGGAGCTGGGATTGTGACTGTCGCAGTGGGTTTTGCCTCGCAAAAAGCATTTTCAAATATTATTAGCGGGATTTTCATCTTGATGTTCAAACCTTTTAGAGTCACGGACACTATCCAATTTAGAAATAGCCAAAAGGGGGAAGTGGAGGAAATCACATTGAGACATACCATTATCAAAGATTACGAAAACAGAAGAATCGTCATCCCGAATAGCATTATTAGCGAGGAACTTATTATCAACAGCAATATTCAAGATAAAAAAATTCGTCAAAACATAGTCTTTTCTATTAGTTATGACACGAATATAGATAGAGCGACAGAGATTATTAAAGAAGAAGCGATGAAGCATCCGTATTTGCTTGATGTGCGCACAGAGCTTCAAAAGATGGACAAATCGCCTGTTGTGGTAGTGAGAGTGATTGCTTTGTCGGACTTTTCTGTGGATTTGAAAGCTTATATGTGGACCCTTGGAAATGATGAAGGCTTTATAATGAAATGCGACTTGCTCAAGTCGGTTAAGGAAAGGTTTGACATGGAAGGAATTGAAATACCTTTTCCTTACAGAACGATAGTTTATAAAAAAGAGATGGATGAAGAGGTTGAACAGAAAGAAAGTTGACAGATCGACTCCTGTATATACAGGAAGTTTGGTGGAAGAACCTGTTGGTATTCAAACTTTTCGCTTCAATCAAGATAGCTTGGTGGAAAAAAAGAATGTGTCAACAGTTGCAAAACTTAACTTTAAGTCTCAAGATGAGATCTGTTGGCTCAATGTTCATGGCCTTAACAAGCCTGAAGTTATAGAGCGTATTTGTAAAAATGCAGGTGTGCATCAGCTTGTGATTCAAGATATTTTGGATGTGAACCAAAGACCGAAGTTTCAGGAATTTGAAGGGTATTGGTTTATGTCGATCAAATCGGTTTTGCCTTCCGACGTTTCTGTAGTGGATATAGAACAAGTAAGTTTTGTTCTTTCGAAAAATTATGTGTTTTCGTTTCAGGAGAAAAAGGCCGATTACTTCAGCCATATCAGACAGAGACTCAGAGATAATGTTGGCTTGGTAAGACAGAGAGGGACTGATTATCTTTTTTATTTGATGTTGGAGGCAATTTTAGATAACTATTTCAAAACTCTAAGCGATATAGAAGAAGCTGTCGATGCATTTGACTTTATCAATTCCCAAGAGAAGTTCACTCCGGAGCTCTTGGAAGATATTGAAAAACTCAAATTGAAGGTTTCGAATATCAAGAAAACCATTCTCCCAATCAAAGACTTCATGAATTCGTTCAAAAGGCTTGAGTTTGATTTGATTGAGAAAAGAAGTGGAAAGTATTTTTGGGAATTGAGAGACTTGTGTTTGTCATTAATTGATCAATGCGATCAATTGACAATGAATTTGGAAAGCAATGTGAATTTGTTCTTTTCAGTTCAGGGACACAGAATGAATCAAGTTATGAAGGTTTTGACAATGGTTGCGACCTTGTTTATTCCTTTGACGTTTCTTGTTGGCGTGTATGGAATGAATTTTACTCATATTCCCGGATTGACTTGGAGGTGGAGCTACTTGTCGATTTGGATTGTGATGCTTGTGATAGTGGGGGCCATGCTAGCATATTTTAGAAGGAAGCACTGGTTTTGACTGCTTTGATTTTTATTGTGATAGTTGAATATTGTTGTGTATTAATACTATGTTGTGATGTCGTTTCGTTTTGAATAAGTAATCAACTTTTTCAAATATGAGATGTGTTAATATAATTTTTTTGCTGGCAATGTCTTTTGGCATGTATGCTTGTGGTGGTTCAAAAAATTCCTCCGATGAAATGAAAAATGTCACTTTTACAATTGAATCTCCTGATTTGGATGCGAACAAAGAGGTTTATATTTCAGGGAGTTTGGAGGAATTGGGTTATTGGAGCCCTAATCAAGTGAAGTTAAGTTATGTCGGAGGTCATAAATGGAGCATTGATTTGATGTTGCCTGAGGATGAAGCTGTGGAATATAAGTTTACGTTGGGGAGCTGGGAAAATGAGGGAGCTGACGCGAACGGGTTGCCTTTGCCTAATTTTTACTTGAACTCCTTTGAGGATAGTGTGGCAAATCATTCGATTTATTTTTGGAAAGATGGAGATATTGAACCTCAAGGACAGATCACTGGACATGTGGAGTATATGAAAAATGTGGAAGGGGAAGGCATTTTGCCGCGTGATGTGATTATTTGGTTGCCTGAGGACTATGATGAGCATCAATCAAAGAAATATCCAGTGCTTTATATGCATGATGGGCAGAATATCATTGATCCCAAGACTTCGTCATTTGGCGTGGACTGGCAGGTGGATGAAACCGTAACGGACCTGATATCCAAAGAGGAGCTGAAATCAGTTATTGTGGTTGGGGTTTACAATACTGTGAATCGAACGGATGAATATACCCCGGGTGAAAAAGGAACTGCGTATATGGAGTTTATGGCTCACAAACTTAAGCCGATGATTGACAAGAAGTTTAGAACGCTGCAAGATCGTAAAAATACTTATATTGGAGGCTCTTCTGCTGGTGGAATTATGGCTTTTATGTTGGCATGGGAGTATCCGGATATTTATTCAGGTGCTATTTGCATGTCGCCTGCGTTTAAAATCGAGCAAATTGATTATGTGAAAGACGTTAAGTCTTTTACGGGAGAAAAAAAGCCATTGAAGCTCTATATTGACAATGGAGGCAAAGGCTTGGAAATAAAGTTGCAGCCTGGTATTGATGAAATGATGTCAGCCCTTGCAGGAAAAGGTTATGTGATAGGAGACGATTTGATGTACGTTATAGATCCAGAAGCTGAGCATTTCGAGTCCGCTTGGGCGGAACGCATGCCGAAAGCCTTGAAGTTCGTGGTTGGAAAGTAGATTGTGGCAATACATCGGTATATATATGGAGCACTTTGAGTTGGTCAGAGTGCTTTTTTGTTTCTATCATGGAAAAGTAATGTTTAATAAAATAAACTTTCAGAAATATTTGAAAGTTAGAAAACTTTAATTCATATTTGAGTCATGAAATATGAAGAAGCTAAGGAAAAATATATTCAAGCTTGGGGCGCATTGGGTTCAAGCTGGGGAGTAAACCGGACCATGGCGCAAATTCACGCCTTGTTGATGGTGTCTACAGAGCCGCTTAGCGCTGAAGAAATCATGGAGGACTTGAAGATCTCAAGAGGCAATACGAACATGAATGTCAGGGCGCTCATTGATTGGGGCTTGGCAAGCAAAGTATTGAAGCCGGGCGAAAGGAAGGAGTTTTTCACTACTGATAAAGATCCTTGGAAGTTGGCTGTTCAAGTTGCCAAAGAACGACGAAAGAGGGAGCTGGATCCAATTCTTCAAATACTTAATGAAGTTCAGGAAGTGGAGCCGATTGACGAGAAATCCAAGCATTTTAAGGAAATGACCAAAGAGCTGAATGGTTTTGCCAAACAAGCGGATTCCTTTTTGGACATGTTCATAAAAGCTGAAAATAAATGGTGGACAAAGTTTATCATGAAAATCAAAGGGTAATCTCGGTTTCCCTTTTTATTTAAAATAAACTTTCAATAATTTCTGAAACTACAAAACTATTTAAACTTATGAAATCAAAAAATAAGTTGTTGGCGACAATTTTGATATTGACCATTTGCAGTATAGCTTATCGGTTGATAGTCTTGGGGAATTACTCTAGAACTTCGTTGATGTTTGTTGGCTTGCCAGCGTTGTGCGCTTTTTTGGTAGTGAAGTATACTAAAAAACCTACTTATAAAAACAAGGCATTTTTTTATTCCATGACATTATTTTTACTATGCGCTTCTATAATTTTAGGGGAGGGAACAGTGTGCATATTGTTTGCATCCCCGATATTTTATGGAATTGGAGGAATCATTGTGTGGTTGGATAAAATCATAGTGAAGAAAGATCAAACGAGGAAGTTTTCTTTTTCAGGAATTATCGTTTTAATGCTTGTCTCGTCTATGATCGATTATTCTGTACCTAGCCAAGGAATTGTCATTGAAGAAGAATTAGTAATTGATGAGGTAGTGCATATCAGCGATCTGAATCAACAGCCTAATTTTAAGAAAAACTTGCCTTCTTTTTTTGAAATAGGTTTTCCAATGCCTCAAGGGATAAATGGAGAAGGCCTCAATAAAGGAGATTTGCGAAAAATAGATTTTTTGTCCAGCACAAAAGGTTTGGGAACCTTGGAATTGATGGTCAAGGACAAAACAGGACAAATGATAGTTTTTGAACCGGTCTCGGACAATACGCATGTTGGATCTTGGCTAAGATGGAAAGAGGCTAAAGTTGAATTGCAATATTTTGAAGGAGGTAAAACGCTAATCAAGTGGACAAGTAAATTCGACTGCAGATTGTCGCCTAGTTGGTATTTTGTGCCTATAGAAAGGTATGCTGTTGGCTTGATGAACGAACATTTAATTAAATCGTATTTTCCTGAGGCAAAACCGTTAAAATAATGTTGACAGTTCCTGTTATTCGAGATGTCTTATTGTTCTTGTCTTTTGTATTTCTATTTTATTTAGCTCTGAAAAAGGATCAAAATAGCAGAATCAATTGGGCAATGTTTTTTTCAAGCCTTTGGATTGCTTCGACTTTACCTTTATTTAATATCATCAGTGTGGATTATGGGCTCTGGAGTTTTGCGGAGCACGAAAACACTGTCATTCAAATGCCTTGGGATTTATACTTTGTATGGATTGTTTTGTGGGGAGTGATGCCAGTTTATTTTTTACGGGGAAATTACATGCATATAGTCTCAGGAGTATTGTTTTGGATTGATTTCGTCTTGATGCCTATGCTTCAATCAGAAGGTTTATTAACATTGCATGAATATTGGTGGTTGGGAGATCTGTTGCTTATAATTTTAGTTTTTTTGCCGGGATATCTATGGGCGAGGATTTTTATTTATCGCAAATTGGTGTGGTTGAGAGCCTTGATGCAAATGTTTGTAATGGGGATCTTTTTATTTTTGACAATTCCATTTTGCATTAATATCTATTTCCCTTTTCAGCCGGATTATTTTCATTCCGACAGTTTGACGACTCAGTTGTCTTTCATGATTAGTCTGCCTTCATTGATCGCAGTCTTGGATTTGGTTCAAAAAGGCAAAGGAACTCCATTTCCATATGACCAAACCAATAATTTAGTGAGAAATGGCGTGTATGCTTATATAAAGAACCCTATCCAATGGTCTTTCACATTTATATTCATACCTATCAGCATTTATTATGACAACTATTGGATATTGATAGGAACATTGATATCGATTTTTTATGTGATAGGTGTTTCTAATCATCAGGAGCATGAAGATATGTTCGTGAGGTTTGGAAAAGAGTGGGATGACTATAATAATAGTGTGCCATCGTGGATATTTTTATGGAAGCCGGAGCATTATCCTGTTGGTAAAATATATTTTCAAAAAGGTTGCAATCCATGCGAAGGAGTTCATTCTTGGTTTAAAGAAAAAGAGACTGTTAACCTTGAGGTTGATTATGAAGACAACTATCATAAGAAAATTGCTCAGGTCACATATGTTGATTATTTAGGCAATGAATATAGAAGCGTTGATGCTATTGCGCATGCTTTTGAGCATATCAACTTGGCTTGGGCTAGCTTAGGCTGGTTTATGCGATTGCCAGTGATTCATGAATTATTGCAGGTCATAGTAGATGGAGTTGGTTTTAATGAAGCACCCTGTGAAATTGAAAACGGTGTGAGAAAACAGAAGACATAAAAAAACGGCTGCAAGCATTCGCTTCAGCCGTGGCATGAGATGATTTGTGATGTATAGTGGAAGAGTGTGTCTGTCGTATCAAATAATTAGTAAACCTTTACGACATCTTCCGTTAGGTATTGAAGACCTAGTGTGTTGCAGACTACCTTGAGTGAGTTCTCAAGATTGTCAACAGGCAAAGTGCCTGAGAAAGTCAGCTTTTTCAAACGTTGAGGATAATCTACCTCTTGGCCAAATTCTTCTTCAATGATCTTGAAGACTTGAGAGTATGGCACTGTGTTCAAAATAAATGCTGTATTGAGATCTGTTTGCTCTATATGTAATTTTTTTGCATATGTTAGTTTATGGTTTTTGGTAAGAGTTTGAGATGAAATGCCATGTTTCGGATCGCTCACAGAAACTTTGCCTGAGTGGCATGTGACTTCAAGTGAATTGTTGTTTGATTTGACATCAAATGAAGTTCCGAGCACGGATACGATTCCCTTGGAGGTAAGGATTTCGAATTCTTCGCCTTTCTCAACTCTAAAATACGCTTCTCCTTCAAAATTGACTTTTCTCTTTCCTGTCAATTTATTGAATTTGAATTCGATATTGGTATTTTCATCCAACATGACAAATGATCCGTCCGGCAATATTATATTGCTTTTTTCGTTATCGGCGGTAGCCACTGTCTTGGTAATATTGCTTTGGCTAAATAAGAAAAGCCCGATCGCAACACAAAGCAAAGCCGCAATGCTTCCAGTGATGAGCATTTTATAGCTGCCAATATGCCTTGAAATACCTTTGGGCTGGCTTGTGGATTGATTTTTTTGGCTTAATCTGGAGGCCAGTTCACTCCAGGCTTGGTCCACGCTTTTGTTTGCGTCTACCTGCCAGCAGGATGCGGATTGCAGAATCCTGCCTTCGTCGCTTATATTTTTCACATCCGTCTATCGCTTAAAGGTTCAACATTCTTTTGATATCTTTACAAATGATATCAAAAATACCCTACCTTAAAACGACATTTTTTCTAACAACATTTAAGAAAAAAGTATCTGAAGAGGTTGCGGTGAAAATTCCGAGTGCGTTTTCAATATTGGATGTGGTGGATAAGGAAACCAAGCTGTTGCCGTCGAACACTTCTACATACTCATCATTTATCTTATACAGAATGAATTGATATCTTCCGTAATCCGTAAAGTCTGCTCCTATAAGTGGAATGGTGTCAGCAGTCGTGGGGAGATTGACAACGGAAAGTCTTTCGGCAAGAGACGCAAGTCGGCTTCCTTTGTACGGCAGCGGATCAGGCTTGTTTTCCATATATTTCAGATTTCCTAGATAGTATTCTTTGTCGATATTGCTCCATTTAAAAGTAGCTAGTCTACGGTTAAGCAGTCCTGTCGCTGTAGAGTCATCCGGTATACTGATGACTTTGGGCATTCGAAAAGGAGCTATGATAACTTCGGGAACTATTGTGGTGCTTTCTATTACACGCTCGTCAACAAGCATTTTTAGATGATAGCTTTTTGAGTGCTCGACGAGCACTGTCGAATCGGGAAAATAATACCCTTTGTCTGTAGAGTATTTCAAACGCAGGGTTTGGTCGTCTATAGTTAATAGAACTTGCGCATTGGAAACTACAGTTTGTCGATCATTTCCAGTGACTTTGTAAAGCAGAATATTTTCAATAGGTCCATTTGCGCGTAAATAAGCTTCAACGACGTAATCTATGGAGGCTTCGTCTTGTTTGGGAAGACAAGCTGTGAAAAGCGATGTTATAATCAGAAATAAAAGCCAAGTTTGAAATTTCATAGATTTACATTTTCATTAAAAACTAACTTTGAAAAATAAGCTCGGAGTGAAAGATATGGAAGTTCTGTCGTATTGCTTTTTTTCCACCTCGTAAGGAGAAATTTCGTCATATCTGAACTCTCTGAAGAGTATATTTCTACGATTATAAATGTTATACAGTTCAACGCCTATAACAGCCTTGGTCTTTTTACCCATTCCAAATTCGTAAGCGATCGACATGTCCAGTCGGTGGTAGGCAGGCAATCTTCTGTTATTAACTTCTGAAAGATCAATGAACTCGATATTCATTTCGTCTACATCATGAAGCCTATAGCTTATTTTAGGCTCTGTATAAGGTTTGCCTGAAGAATAAATCCATGTCAGGCCAATGTCAAAATTCTTGATTTTGAAAATATTGACGGATTTGAACTGGTGTCGTTGATCCTGTTGAGCGGGAAAAGGTTTTCCTTCATTGAGCTCGGGTATTTTGGATAATACCTCAGAAAGCGTATACGTAAGCCATCCGCTGTATAGTCCTAGATCCTTTTTTACAGTAAAGTCAATTCCTTTGACAGTATTGTCGCCAACAAAATAGAGGTAATCGTATGGAATGCCTTCTTGTGGTATAGAGTTGATCGTTCTGGGCACGTATTCAAGCAAGTTGCGAGTATCTTTGTAGTACGCTTCCATATCGAAGTCGAAGCCTTTCCATTGGTAGTTAAGCCCCAGCATATAGTGTGTGGAATTGGATACAGGAATATCCATGCCATTGGACAGCACCCAAAAGTCAGGGTTGTTGGAATAAAACACTTCCCTGATACCTCTTGATATCGCTTGATGATATATGCCCCAAGCTCCTTTAAGTCTTAGCTTTTTGTTGAAAAGATAGGAAAATGAAAACCTTGGATCATAATAGTTTCTTTTGATGTTTTCAGAATACATGGTTCTCAGGCCATAAGTCAAGCTAAGCTTTTCATTTGGAGTGTAAGTATCTTTGACGTATAAACTTATTAAGTTGTCTATATCATCATTTCTAACATTTGAAGTAATGAATTCTTGATGAAGAAATATATTGATATTTTCTATCTCTATTCCAAAATCCAATCGGTGTTTGTCGTTGAATGTGTATTCATTGTCAAACTTCATGTTTCTTGACCTGACAGAATTGTCTTGAGAGAAAGACAAAGCGATGTCTTCTTGATCGATAACTTCATTGTCTAAATCAAGAGCGTATGAATGATCTAGTTTATTGAAATATGAAGAGTATGAAAATATGAGGTGAGAGTAATAGTTTGGCGTCCATTGCCTTCCCCATTGCCCGCTTAAGCCAATATTTCTCCATTTTATTTGAGAACTGGATTCCTCAAAAAAACGAATGGTGTCGTTGGTAATAAGTTGTTGCGAGTTGTATTTGTCTGTGGTAGTGTATGTGCTGAATGATATCATGTCTTTGGAGCTAGGCCTATATGTTACCTTTCCCATGATGTCATAAAAGTAATAGTCGTAATTGTTGGTCACATCATTTCCTTCAATTCTCGTATTGTCATCAAACCTTCCGCTTTCTTCAAGGATTTTGTCGAATGTGGGATTGTTTATCAAATCAGAATATGTGCGACGGGCAGCTACAAAGACTGTCGCCTTTTTGCCTAATGGGGATTCGAAGACTCCATGAGCATTGAGGAAGTTCATGCCGATGGATGCGTGAGGTTCGTAAGCATTGCCGCTTTTTCCTGACATATTGATTACTCCGGCTACTCTTCCTCCATATTTTGCATCGAACCCTCCTTTCATGATTTGGATGTTTTTGATCGCTTCGGGATTGAATGCGCTGAATAACCCGAAGAAGTGATCCATATTGTAGATGGTAGCCCCATCATACAGTACAAGGCACTGGTCTGGCAGACTGCCTCTGATCGACAAGCCTCCTCCGGAGTTGTTAGTAGCGTCGACTCCCGGCAAATATTGCATGCTTCTGAATACGTCTCCTCCAGCCAAGGTTGGCAACACTTCAAGTTGCGGGGCGCTAATGTTTTGCAGCCCAACAACAGGCGTGTTTTCCAAGATCACATCGGCGACATCATTGACAACGATTTCATTGAGAACACGAGATTCTTTTTCCAAAGGAACGACTAAGAACTGTTTCACTTTTCCGGGGTTCAGCCTTACTTTTTCAGTTTTATATCCAACGTATTTCACAAAAAAAGTAGCGGTGTCATTCGGCACTCCTGCGAAGGAAAAGAAGCCATCTTGATTTGTAGTCGTTCCTTCGCTTTTATCAGCAAGGTATAAAGTCGCAAATGGCAAAGCTTCTTGACTGGAGGCTTCAACCACTTTTCCATTGATTTTGAAAGGACCTAATGAGCTGTCTTTGATGATAATCGTATCATCGATGATGAGGAATGTTAGATCTGTGTTTTCAAGCAGTGTGTATAAAAAGTTCTCCAAATTGGTTTTTGGAATGTCTTTATCGATTATTATACCTTCCAGCCGGTCGTCATTGTAGGCAAAATTTATTCCTTTGTCCTGATGCAACTCATTAAGTACACTGATCAAGCTTTGGTTATGGAATTTACCAGACAGTGATAAACTTTCCAAAGCTTGATTTTGAGCATAGCCATGAAGGCTTAATAAAAGCGTAAAAAATATAATGAATACGGTTCTTCTCACTCTGTCAACGGTAGATGCGGACTTTGTTATTATTGATTTCAAATCTAAGTCCCATAGGGATGCAAACTAAATCCAATGCTTGCTCTAAGTTTTTATCAGTAAAATGGCCAGTGTAAAGTTGGCCAGTGCTCACATCGGTCGAAACGGTTACATTAAATTGATTTTCAATGACATTGATGACTTTGTTCAATGATTCCGATTGGAAATAGAAGTTTCCATTTACCCATGCGGAACTTTTTTCAATATTAATGTCAAATGCTTCAGCAAGCTTGCCGTCATGAAGTTGTGTCGCTTTTCCTTTGGTGAGAATTTTTTCATCGCCTTTGGACTTGACTTTGACTTTTCCAGAATAGCACTCCACTTCGAATATTGAGTCTCTTGAGTTCACGTCAAATTTGGTTCCCAACACACTTACACTACCTAGGTCGGAGCTTACTGTAAAAGCGCTTCCTTTTTTTACTTCGAAAATAGCCTCGCCGGAAAGCTTGACATTTCGTTCCTTGTCCCAAGTTTTTTGGTTGTATGCGATTCTAGAGTTCGCATTTATTATGACTTTAGAGCTGTCGGGAAGAAACATGGTGTACTTTTCCCCCTTAAGTGTCGCGTAAAACTGATCGTTATTTTGATTGTAATTATTGAATACAAAGACAGAAACAGCGACTAAAGCTATAGCAGCAGCCATGGTTAGCCCCCAAGTAAGCATATTATTGCTTTTTTTCTTAGTTTGTTCCGTAGTTGAGTGCAGGCTTACTACTTTAGCTTCACTGGAAGCGTTTGTATTTTGAGTATCAGACTCTTCACTTTCCCCAATTGTATTTAAAAACTCGTTCCAAGCTTCATTTGTGGTCTTTGCAGAAGGCACATCAAGATTTTCAAGGCTTTCTTCCACCAAGTCTGAAAGCTTGCTGTCTTCAGTTATTTCGTTATTGATATCTTCTATGGATGTTTCAGTATCAATTTTGCACAAGAGGTCTTCCCAAGCATTTTTAGTTGATTTGGCTTGTTCAGGTATATCGAGCGTCTCGGAAGTTTTGATAATATTGTTGATGAGCTCCATATCCGTTTCGCTATAGTGACTGGAGGAGCTGTTCTTTATATCGCTTTCGTTAAGCTCGCCTTCTAAAAGGGATCGATTAAACTTGTCAATATCTTGTAAAGCTTTGCTCATAAATTAGGGTTTATTAGGTCATTAAAGGGAAACGTCTAAATTTTGACGTTCAACTTTTCCTTAAGCATAGCCAAAGCTTTGCTCATCCTTTTTTCGACAGCCTTTACGCTTATATCCAGGCTGACAGCGATTTCACTGTAAGTCTGTTTGTCGATTCTGTTCATCAGAAACACAGTACGGCTTTTTTCCGGCAAACCTGAAATGGCATTTTGCAGCCTTTGATCAAATTCCTTAAGCTCCATGATATACTCGGGCGACTCCGCATTGGATCTGTGCGTGAATTTGTTGATGAAATTCATAACCACATTTCCATGCTTCGCATGATTAATCGAAAGGTTGTTGGCGATAGTGTAAAGATAGCTTTTGACCGTCTCCATTCTCAACTCGTCCCTTTTTTCCCAAGCTTTGACAAAAACTTCCTGCGCAATATCCTCAGCGGCATCCATGTCCTTGATTTTGTAGTAAACAAAATTCCTGATTGGCGCATAGTATTGATCAAATATCTGCTTGAAGTCTTTCAGCTCAACTGTTTGTTTGTTTTTTTCCAAAGACACTCAGCTTATATTTTTAATAATAAACAATAACTTAAAAATCTCATCTTCTTGCTCAAAAAGCAATATAGCAGAATAAATAAGAAAAAGGCAGAATTAATGTGAATTATTGTAAAATAGGTCAATTAGATATTTGATGCGCCTATTTTATAAGTCAAATTCACAGTACTCTCCTTATTCCAGCAAGTACGTGGGAAAGTCTTTTCTCATCAGTGATCAAGATTCCCTCGGAAGTAAGTTTGTCTTTACGAACCATGCCGGATGCATGGATAATTTCCCCATTTTCATCGCAAATCCCCACATGAGTGATTTTCTCCTCAGAGTTTTTGAAAAATGCCAAATCCCCGAATTTCTGTTGGCCGAACTCTATATCTTCCCCTTGAGTGTATTGTTGCGATGCGTCTCTGAGCAGCGAGATACCGCACATGCTCAAAACAACTTGTGTAAAACCGGAACAATCGACACCAAATCGAGTTCTTCCTCCCCAAAGGTAAGGACTTCCTAGAAATGTTTCCAAAAAACTTCCTATTTCCGATGTTAAAAAGTGTTGAAAACCAGCGGAAAAGCTACCATTGAAATATTTCCAATCAAAATCTTCTGTCGAAACAACAGATCCTTCAGGTAAAAAAATATTTCTTCCAGCTTTCTTATGGAATGCAACTCCTCCTTCCAGAATTCTTTTCGATAATTCAGGAGTGCTAGTAGCGGAAGGAGAATGCTGTTTAGTGTCCAACCAGCCTTCATAGCCATCATGGTCTACTGTGATTTTCAACCATTTTTTGTTAGAGCTTTCTTCATTGACCCGATATGTTTCGCCATAAATTAGTTGCGAAACCATTTCTGAAGAATCTCTGGGCTCTGCTCTGAGAGGAACAGCCAGAAGAGTTATTTTGCCAAGAATATCCACAATGCGTTTAGTATTTAATGCGTTGCAAATCGCGCTTAATGTCCTTTTCTTTTATAGATTCACGTTTGTCATGAAGCTTTTTACCCTTGGCTAAGCCAAGTTCAAGTTTAGCGTACCCTCTGTCGTTGATAAAAAGCCTTCTAACGATTAGCGTAAGGCCTTTTTCTTCTAGCTTAGAATTGATTTTGGTGATCTCTTTTTTATTCAGCAATAGCTTTCGAACCCTTGTTTCATCATGGTTTTGATCAGTGCCGTGAGAAAATGGAGTGATATGCATCTGCTTTACATATACTTCGCCTCTGTCCACCACGCAAAAGGCGTCAGTAAGACTGACTTTGCTTTCTCTTATGGACTTGATTTCTGTTCCTTTGAGAACTACTCCTGCCACGAAAGTGTCAAGTATTTCGTATTCGAAATTGGCTCTTTTGTTTTTTATATTGACAGTCTTGGCGAACCTGTTCTGCTTGTCTTTTTTATTAGCCATATAATCTAAAAACTCATTCTCGGCATAGGACTTACTGTTTGGGAAGTGAAGTCTCCAGCCAAGTATTTAAAATGTGCCGCCATGGCAATCATGCCGGCGTTATCGGTGCAGTACTGGAA
The DNA here is from genome assembly GCF_036492635.1 of Aureibacter tunicatorum. Taxonomy (GTDB): domain Bacteria; phylum Bacteroidota; class Bacteroidia; order Cytophagales; family Cyclobacteriaceae; genus Aureibacter; species Aureibacter tunicatorum. The sequence continues at coordinate 3,876,038 of NZ_AP025305.1, read as the reverse complement.
GTCTGGTATGTACACTTCCCAACTGTGTTTTTTCGCTAGCTCTTGAAGAGATGCTCTTAGGCCTGAATTTGCTGACACACCTCCTGCAATAGCGATATGCCGTATTTTGTGTTTATTCGCAGCCTTTTTCAATTTTTGCAATAGCATCGCAATGAAGGTGTGCTGAATACTGGCACAAATATCATTCATGTTTTCTTCGATGAAATTTTCATTGGCTTTCTTTTGCTCACGAAGAAAATACAAAATGGCGGTTTTTATGCCGCTGAATGAATAGTCATAGCCTTTGATTTCCGCCATAGGAAAACTGTATGCATTCGGATTGCCTTGTTGAGCATACTTGTCAACCAAAGGGCCCCCAGGATAAGGAAGTCCAAGGAGTTTAGCTGTCTTGTCAAAAGCTTCGCCTACAGCGTCATCGAGCGTTTTGCCAATGACTTCCATTTCTAGATGGCTTTTGACAAGCACGATTTGCGTATGTCCTCCGCTTACTGTCAAGCATAAAAATGGGAATGACGGCGTTTTGCCTTCGATAAAATGGGCTAAAATGTGTGCTTGCATATGGTTGACCTCTATCAATGGAATATTCATTCCCAAGGCAAATGCCTTGGCAAAAGATGTTCCTACAAGCAAAGCTCCCAATAATCCCGGTCCTCTAGTGAAAGCAACAGCGTTCAAGTCTTTTTTATCCATGCCCGCTTCTTTTAGAGCTTGGTCGACTACAGGTACAATGTTTTGTTGATGAGCTCTTGAAGCCAATTCTGGAATTACTCCACCATATTTCTCATGGACCTTTTGAGTTGCCACGATGTTGTTCAACACTTTTCCATTTGCTACGATAGATGCTGATGTCTCATCGCAAGATGATTCTATCGCCAATATATTTATATCTCCAGTATTTTTATCCATTTGCCTGCGACAACAATCCTTAATTTTTCCGTTTTTAAATTGTCAAAAATGACAAAAAAAATTACCTTGCATGGCTACTCGGCCCTCAAACCTGCCAACGAACTCGCAATTTATAAAAGGTTTTTATTAAATTAAACAATATGCATTACAGAGTTTTGTTTTAAACTCTTCACTAATATCGACAAATGGGATACCGCTTCAAATATTTGCGTTTTAGAGTACACCTTAATCGGTTTTTATACCGATTTGTGTTGCGGACTAGTATCGCTTTGCTCTTGCTTGCAGGTATTTTATTTGTTTTGATGCATTTGCCACCTGTTCAGCTTTGGTTGGTAAATAAGGTGACCACTTTTTTGGAGGATAGGACAGGCTATAAGACCAATATAGACAAAGTATACTTTAATTGGTTTGACGAACTTACTGTCGAAGGCCTTGATGTACTTGATTTGAATGACAGTAGTTTTATCAAGGCTGAAAAAGTTAGTGTTGATTTTGATTTCCCAGCTTTGCTTGATCCAAATAAAATTATGCTGAATGAAGCGTATATTCACGGGGCTAGAGTTGAGTTATTAAAAAGGGATACATCTGATTTGTATACCGTTGTAGATTGGTCTAAGAAGCTTGTGGGGGCATTTAAAGATAGCGTAGCTTCGGATACGCTAGTAATTCGCGATAAAAAGCTGGCAAAACCTTTTATCGTGAATAAAATTTATCTGTCAGGCTCTGATTTTTTATTCACCAATCATTATAAAGCTCCGATTGAGCATGGTTTTGATTATTTCAATTTCAAGTTTTCGGATTTAACGGGTGAGTTTAGCAACATGTACATTCGCGGGGATACTTTTAAAGTTCAATTGAATCAATTGACTGGTATCGATTCGATTAGCGAGATTGAAGTTGGGGGAATGAGCGGTAATTACCTTACCAGCAATAATGCTATGCATTTCGACGACTTGAAATTGTTGATGAATGAAACCGAAATCAATGGCCAGATGAGGTGGCGATATGATAGCTACGCGTCATTTAGCCATTTTATTGATAGCGTGCACATGAAAATCAATCTTGATGAGTCCAAGATATATTCTTCAGATGTTGGTTATTTTAATAAATTCATTGATGATCAAGTTCCTGCGCATTATTGGGTTCAAGGAGATTTTGAGGGTGTAGTTAGCAATTTCAAGGTTAGCGATGCGAAAGTCAGCTATGGAAAGTCGAGTAAGTTAAGTGGAGATTGCAAAATTATTGGAGCTCCTGATTTGAAAAAGACATTTATTATTGCAGATGTTAAAAAAGCGAGTTCTAATGCTGATGATTTATCTTATTATTTGACTGAGAGAGTGGAACCTTTAGATAATTTGGGCTCTTTTCATTGGAATGGAAGTTTTTCAGGTTTTATCGATGATTTTGATTTGAATGTTGATTTGCATGGCAAAAATGCAGGGTCGAATCAATTGAAAGTTTCTATAAAAAAGGACCCTCTTGATTCTACGAGATACATCTACAATGGTGATTTTGAGATGTTGGAATTGCCTTTAGGTCATTTGATTACGGGCAATACAGATCTCGTGGATGACTTGAATGGAAAGGTTAAATTCGCGCTTAATGGATTTGATCCATTGAATGACAAAATGGACATAGACCTTTCAATGGATTCACTAAAAATTCAAGGCAAGAATGTGAAAAATGTAGCTTTTAGATATAAAAGCGCTGCTCAATTAGGTTTAGGCTCATTTGAAGTAAGAGATAAGAATGCTGATTTAGCTGTTTACGCGACGGTTAACACTCAGAATAGTGTCGAGAATGTTCAATTTAACGGTGAGATCAACACGCTTAATTTTATGAAATTGGGCTTGTCCAACATGGATTTGATCATGGGGATGGAGTTCTTTGGCGAAATCCATGATTTTGATTTAGATAGAGTTAATGGTTTAATGAGTTTCAGTAATATAAAACTTGATAAAGGGGGAAAACAAAAATTTCATTCCAAAAGAGTAAATGTTCAAATTCACAAACAGAATAAAGACAATTTCATTAATATCAAGTCAGAAAGAATAAATGCTCAAATCGTAGGGGACTTTAGAGTTACGAGGTTAGTGCGTGATTTGGCCAATGTGGCCCAAAGGTATGCTTTACAGTTTTTGAATGACTCTAAAGCTCAATGGATTAAGATAAATCCAGCAAAAAGGCCTTATGAGGCCGATTATGATTTTACTTTTAAGCGGATGACTGATTTAGCCAGTGTGTTTTCTGAAGACTTGGTGCTGCCTGATGAGTTTAATCTGCAAGGAAAAATTAAAAAGGACAGTATTTATTCATTTTCAGCAAACACTTTTGTTGATAACTTTGAGTACGGTGCTCACTCTGCTTTTAACACCTCTCTGGATATGAAGCTTAAGTTAGGTTTGAAAAATGCTTATAATTATTTCAATCTAAGTGTATTGTCAGAAGAGCAAGTGTTGGGTTCTGTGCTAACAGAGAATATGCTTGGAGAGGTTGTTTGGATTAACGATAAGATGGACTTCCTGGGAAGTATTAAAGCTACAGAACTTAAAAGTGATGTTAACTTGAGTGGTAGAGTTAACTATTATAAAGATTCTTCTGATATTTCTTTGTCAAGCAGTCAGTTGAGACTATTGGATCATGTTTGGACGATTAATCCATCCAATAAGGTTTCCATATCTAAAAACAGGTTTGCATTTTACGATTGGAGCTTTACTCATGATGACCAGTTGATCGGTTTTGATGGTACTATTGGATCCTCTTTGGATGATCAATTTAATTTTTATAGTGAGAATTTTGATATGCAACCGTTATCCGATTTGCTTGGAAAGAAGCTGGAAGGGATGATGGATGCTAAAGTGAATGCAAGCGGTATTGCAGGGAAAAGTCCAATCGTCATATCGGATATCTTGATAAGTGAATGTAAAGTTGAAGATATTCCAATTGGTACGATTAGTCTTGATACTGAATGGGATACAAAGAGTAAGCAAGTCAAGGTTAAGAGTAAAGTGTTTGATGAATTCAATGAATTCATTCAGCTTTCAGGGTTTTATTCTCCCTATAAGCTAAAGGATCAATTGAATTTGACATGCAGGTTGAATTATATCCCTTTGTCATATGCGGGGCCATTTTTGAATGACTTTAGCCATTTCAATGGTTTTGCGAATGGAACAGTGCTAGTCTCAGGTTCTTTAACGAACCCTTTGCTTGATGGGATAGTAAGCATTGGTAGTGGTAGTGCTACTTACAATTTTACAAAAGTCAATTATTCGATGTATGGAGATATCTTGTTGAAAAATCGAAAAGTGATTTTTGATGATTTGAAGATTTTCGATAATGAGCTCAATGAAGGCATTATATTCGGTTCTATTGACCATGGAAATCCATCCAAGATAATGTTTGATATTGGAGGTGAGTTTGAAAATATATTGGCATTAAATACTGAGCTAGGTGACAATTCGAAATTTTATGGCAAAGCATATGGCACTGGTTCAATAGCTCTTACTGGAGATATGTCAAATATTAAATTTTCCGCAGACGCGACTACTGGCAAGAATACCAAAATCAAGATCCCATTGACGGAGGACTTCACTGCTGTTGAGGAAGAGAGTTTTATTAGATTTAAAAAGAAGGAGTCTGGTGAAAAGGTTCATAAAGGCAAAAAAGAGAAAACGAAGCCTAAGGTTTCCAATTATGAAATCGATATGAATTTGGACATTACACCCGAAGCTGTGTTTGAAGTAATTTTCGATCCATTGACTGGTGATATTATCAGAGGGCAAGGAAACGGGGATTTGAATATTCAATACAATAAAAGTGGAGATTTCAATATGTTTGGCGATTTTGTCTTTCAAAAAGGAGGATACAATTTCACTTTTTATAATTTGATAAGCAAAGAATTCAATATTAAGCCTCAAAGTAAAATTACATGGTCTGGGGATCCGTATCAAGCCAAAGTAGACTTGATGGCAGAGTATACACAGCTGACTTCAGTTGCTTCATTATTCTCTCCTGAGATGGCCAAAGCACCAGATATTAGAAGAAAGTATCCGGTTACCGTTTCTTTGGGCATAAAGGGTGATTTGCTTCAGCCTGATTTGGATTTCGACATTAATGTGTTTGATTATCCTGAAAATATCATTTATGATGGAAATTCAGTCCCTATGGGAGTTAGGATCGAATCTTTTGAAAATACTCTGAGAACAAACGAGCAAGAGATGAACAAGCAGGTGTTTAGTCTGATTATCTTGAAGAAATTGGCGGCTGAAGATAGTGGCTTGGATGCTGGAAATTCAGTAGGAAATAGCATGAGCGAGTTCTTCTCTAATCAGTTAAGTTATTGGATAAACCAGGCGGTTGACGAGAATTTGGAGGTGGATATTGATTTAGGCTCGTTCAATGAAGCTCAGTTGGAAACTTTTCAATTGAGATTGTCATATGCTTTTCTTGATGGCCGTATCAGAGTGACCAGAGACGGGGGGTTTACTGATGCCGAATCCAAAGCGAGCGTTTCAAGTGTGCTTGGCGACTGGACTGTTGAGGCAATCCTGACAAAGGATGGGAAATGGAAGTTGAAGATGTATAATCGAAACAACTTCAACAGTTCTTCTTCAAACTTGCAAAGAGCTACCACTACAACTATAGGGTTTAGTGTGCAGCATACTCGCAATTTTAATACATTAAGGGAACTGTTGGGCATAAAACCACGTAACAACAATCAACTTCCTCCAGTGTATATCGATGATTCTTCACCATTGCCGATCGAGGATAATTTCATTTTCATGAAAGATTCTATTCAATAATGAGCAAAGTAAATATATTTTGGTTCAGACGCGATTTAAGACTGGACGACAATCGAGGACTCTTTGATGCACTTTCTCAATCATTTCCGGTTCTTCCCACTTTTATTTTTGATACAAATATACTTGATAGGCTTGAGGATCGTGATGACGCCCGTGTTGGCTTTATTTATCAACAATTAGTATCTATTAACAAGGCTTTAAAAAACGTTGAATCCTCGGTTTTGATTAAAATTGGAGATCCGCTTGAGGTATTTCAGCAATTATCGGAAGAATACGATTTGAACGCTGTATACACCAATCATGATTATGAGCCATATGCGAAAGAAAGAGACAGTATGGTTGCGAATTTTTTAAAAGAAAAGGATGTGAACTTTTACTCGTTCAAGGATCAAGTGATTTTTGAGAGGAGCGAGGTGGTTAAGCCGGATGGTGAATTTTACAAGGTTTTTACTCCTTATAAAAGAGTTTGGTTGAGCACACTTTCGGATGAGCATCTTAATTCGTATCCTTCTGAAGATCTTTTGAGTAATTTTATTAAAAATAGATTTGATGTTCCTTCTTATGATGCGTTGGGCTTTAAGGTAAATCATAATATTAAAATTCCATCAATAGCTATAAGTGATGAAATAATTTCAAGTTATGACCAGACTCGCGATTTTCCTGGTGATGAACAAGGCACATCAAGACTTGGAGTGCATTTAAGACATGGTTCTTTAAGCATAAGAAAGCTTATGAGAAAAGCTTTGGATTTGAATGAAACTTATCGGGATGAACTGATATGGAGGGAGTTTTACATGATGATACTCGATCATAATCCTCATGTTGTTGATCAAGCCTTTAAACCAAAATATGACAGAATCGAATGGAGCAATAATGAAGATTATTTTGAGAAATGGTGCTTGGGCTTAACTGGGTTTCCAATTGTGGATGCTGGAATGAGACAGCTGAATCAAACAGGATACATGCACAATAGGCTAAGAATGATTACATCTTCATTTTTGACAAAAGTATTGCTTGTGGATTGGAGATGGGGAGAAGCTTATTTTGCTAGAAAATTATTGGACTATGACCTTTCAGCCAATAATGGTGGTTGGCAATGGGCGGCGGGGACAGGCACGGATGCTCAGCCGTATTTTAGAATATTCAATCCTGATTTGCAAGTGAAAAAATGGGATCCAAAGAAAGTGTATCTTAACCAATGGATTCCAGAATTAACGAGTGAAGAATACCCATCTCCTATTGTTGATTATAAGAGTGCGAAAGAGAAGGCTTTGTTTGAATATAAAAGAGCTTTGGACGGTTGACTACCTTGCTAGTGATTCAATACTCGTTTGTTTGATGGTTTGGCTTTCGCATAGAAGTATTCGCGCTGGATGCTTTTCTATCATAGAATATGCGTGAGTCGCCATGAGAATAGCCGTTCCTTTTCTATTGATGCTTTCAAACAGCTCATAGATTTCTTCAGAAACTTCCGGGTCCAAATTACCGGTGGGTTCATCAGCAATCATGATTTGCGGATAATTTACCAATGCTCTAGCTATTGAGACTCTTTGCTGCTCGCCTCCGGAAAGTTGAAAGGGAAATGAATCACATTTTGTACTCAAGCCCACGTCCATCGTAAGTTCCGCTATGCGTGTTTTGATTTTTGAACGATCTTTCCAGCCTGTTGCTCTCATAACAAACTCTAGATTCTCAGCCACAGTTCTGTCGTCGAAAAGTTGAAAATCTTGAAATACAATCCCCATTTTACGACGCAAGCTGGATATTTGTTTTCTTTTGATCTTAGTCAAGTCAAATCCAGCAACGCTTGCTTTGCCGACATTTATCGAGTGGTCGGCATAAAGAGTTTTCAGCAAAGTGGATTTTCCACTACCAGTTCTTCCGACCAGATACACGAATTCCCCTTTGGAGATTTCAAAGTTGATGTTCTCTAGAATTTTATTTTCATTCTGAAAAATAGCGCCTTCTTGGAAGGAGACGATTGGGTCGGAGTTGAAAGTCATGTTGTTTATATTTCGAGTTTTTGCAACTTGCCGTAAGGTAGGTTGTCAATGATTTCTTTTAAGCTTTCTTCTTTTCCTTCCAGACCGTATTTTTCCAGCTTTTTTAGAGGCCTGTCGGCTCTGAAGTAGGCAGTGAGAAGGAATGCATCATCGCGAAGTTGAATATAATCCGGAATTTTAGCTTTTCCTTTTACTTTGATGATATACATATTATATCTTGTTGCTAATAATCTAATGAGCGTTTTTTATACGGAAAAAAATTGATTAGTGTTTTTCTGTATATGAATTAAAATATTAAACGAAGTTATTACTCGACTCCGTTTAATATTTTATTAATGATCTTATTATTTCTCGTTCACACGCTTGTGATCAGCAAGAAATTGAGCCAGGCCTTTGTCTGTCAATGGGTGGTTAAGCAAAGCCAAGATAGCTTTAAGCGGCGCAGTGATTACATCAGCACCTAGTTCAGCGCATTCAAGAACATGCTTTGGCCCTCTTACAGAAGCGGCTAAAACCTCAGTTCCGAAGTCGTAGTTTGCGTAAATAGCAGTGATTTGATCGATTAAATCAGTTCCATTAGCTCCAATGTCATCAAGTCTTCCCATGAATGGAGAAACGTATGATGCTCCTGCTTTTGCGGCAAGAATTGCTTGTCCCGCAGAGAAAATCAATGTGCAGTTAGTTCTGATGCCTTTGCTAGAGAAATATTTTATCGCTTTAAGTCCATCTTTGATCATAGGGATCTTTACGACGATTTTTGGACTGATAGCTGCCAATTCTTCTCCTTCTCTGATCATGCCCTCATAGTCAGTAGCAATAACTTCCGCGCTAACTTTGTCATCAACAATGTCGCAAATCGCTTTGTAATGAGCTTTTACATTTTCATCTCCACTGATCCCTTCTTTTGCCATCAATGACGGGTTAGTAGTCACTCCGTCAAGAATGCCCAAATCATAAGCTTCTTTGATTTCCTCAAGATTGGCCGTATCAATAAAAAATTTCATATGTGTTTATAGTTTGATTATAAATCTTTTCAATCTCAAATATAGCTATACTTTAATCAAAAAATAAACGGGCTTAATTATTTATGGAGGTGATTTGATAAAATAATTGTCCGCAGAGTTTGTGGCTCTGCGGACAAGGCGGACAGCGGTGTATAAGGTAAATGTAGGAAAATAAGCTGTCCGCTATACAGCCCCGCAAAGGAATGATTACGGAATATGGATAGCGAGGCTAGTTTCTTGGCTTCAAGAATTGCATGTTTATAGCTGTGAATAGCTGAAATGTTGGTTGGTACATGCCTTTTGAAGCTATCGAGTATTGCGGCTCGATGAAGACATTATATACTGTATTGTTTATTTTCACGATTTTTCCGATACCAATGCCTAAGGGAATGTTGTATTCGCCTCTTTCTATATCGAATATAGCGGATGGGGCTCCTCTTAAGTAAGTCCCGTTGCCCAGCTGGATAAATGCGAATGGTTGGACGATAAGTTTGTTAGTAACAGGAGTTTCGCTGTTGTCAGTAAGCGAATGCTCATAAGTGACCAAACCTCCGCCTTGAATTCGCGGGTTGCCTCCGGCAAATACGACAAGAGCTCCGCCAAGATTCCAAGTGTCATTGGAGAATGAATTGGTCCCGGTAGGCATCGTCAGCTGAGGACCTATGCCAATTTGAGTTGAGCTGGTTGGATCTGTCAAGAGATAAGTAGCGAAGATATTCAAGTCTCCTAAACCGGATTTTGAACCAAAATCCATATCTGGAGAGCTCCCAGAATATGAAAGCGTGGATATTGGCAAGGTTGCTCTTACTAAGAAACGACCAACGGGTTGAGCGTACCTTAGCATTGTCGTTCCTCCTGACATGCCATCCACTCCACTCAAGTTAGGAGCGTAATAATGCTGTATATTGAAAGCTTTCATGTTTGCCAACGGGTTGTTGGCTTGCTTCAATTGTTTGTTAGAGTTTTTGTCTTGAGCTTGCAGTGTTGCGCAAGTTGAAATTAAAATGATAATGAGATAAATTCTTTTGAGCATCGTTCAAATGATTGCGTTTTAACAACAGCAAAATTAATCATTAAGGCTCTTGGAGATTATCCGATTTTGTTATTAGAGTATCCGATTAAGACAGCTTTAGTGTAAGAAAAAAATGGCGAGAATTGATTTCCTCGCCATTTTTTAAATTATGATGCTTTTTTTATGTCGCTATCAAAGAATTCCAGTTTGCTTTTGACATTGTTTTTAGGCGCTAACAAACGATGATAGAAGAATATGGCGAAGAATACTAACATAAACGCTCCTACTTGGTGCAACACTCCTAGGGTAACAGGTACTTTGAATATAAGCGCCGATATGCCTAGAAGCAGTTGTATATTCAGCATAATTATCATCGAGGCTAAACCGCCTTTCTGGGTTTTTCCAAGATCCGATGATTTTCCTTTGAAAAAGATGACAATACCTAAAGCGAACACTAAATAAGCGATGATTCTATGAGCGAATTGAACGCCTGCGAGCCCTTTGATGAAATTAAGGTAAAGAGGGTTTAGCGCAGTAACAGCTTCTGGCATCCAGCTGTCTCCCATTAATGGGAATGTATTGTATACGAAGCCAGCTTTTAGCCCAGCTACGAAAGCCCCATAAATAATTTGAATAAACAATGCGAAGATAAATATTCGTGTCATTCTAATGAGGCTTCTGTCGAAAGATCCTCTGGTGTTTCTGCCATGAAACATAAGCCCAAAAGCTGTCCAAATTATAGCGACGAAAGTAATCAATGCTGTGATCAAGTGCGCGGCAAGTCTGTAGTGGCTTACGTAAGGCACGTCTACCAAGCCGCTTTTTACCATGTACCAGCCCATGAACCCTTGAAAAGCTCCTAATGCTAATATGAGCAACAGTTTTCGGTTGAGTTTGCTGTCGATTTTGTTTTTAAATAGAAAATAAAAATACGGAATCAGAAAAACTATCCCTATGATCCTGCCAAGCAATCTATGCAAATATTCCCACCAGAAAATTTGTTTGAAATCGTCCAATGTAAAATTGTAGTTGAGTTTTTGAAACTCAGGAAATTTTTGATACTGTTCAAAAGTGTTGAGCCATTGGCCTTCGCTTAGAGGCGGTATCGCTCCACTAATTAAGTTCCAGTCAACCATGGAGAGACCAGAATGAGTTAGTCTGGTGATCCCTCCAATCACGACCATAGCGAAAACCAGTGCCGCTCCAATAAAAAGCCAAATAATTATAGGTCTGAATGTTTTTTCTCCCATGTTAGTAGTTGCTTCGGTGTTTCTGTAGTGAGTAGCTAAATATAATCACTAAAACTCGCATTCGCATATGAAGCTTATATGTTTTTAGCTAGATTAGTGATTGTTTTGTCATTGTAGGATTAGGTCGAAAGCTGTTGTAATCATTTGTGAATGAGTTGCTAACCGTATAGATCGAATATCTTTTCGGCGCATCTTTCTCCGTCAATAGCCGCGGAAGCTATGCCTCCTGCATATCCAGCTCCTTCTCCACAAGGAAATAGCCTTTTGACCATGGAATGCTCTAGTGTTTCGTTGTCTCTTGGGATTCTTACAGGTGAGGATGTTCTGCTTTCCACGCCAAGGATTTGGGCTTCGTTGGTCATATAGCCTTTCATTTTTTTGCCAAATGCTTTAAAAGCATATTTTAATCGATGGCCAACAGGCTCAGGCAATACATTGCGCATGTCCACACTGACAAGACCCGGTTGATATGAACTTTCTAAAAGGGATTTTGAAGTTCTGCCTGAAACGAAGTCGGCAAGTCTTTGGGTTGGGGCTGCTTGAGTGCTTCCGGCTTCTCTGAAAGCTTGTTGTTCAATCGCCTGTTGGTATTTCATGCCGGCGAGGTTGCCATATTGAGCGTATAAAGGTCCCCAGTCCTTTTCATCCACAGAAACCACTATTCCTGAGTTGGCGAACTTAGAATCTCTTCGCGAAGGAGACATGCCATTCACGACAATTTCTCCGGGAGCAGTGGCGGCAGGAACAATGAACCCTCCAGGACACATGCAAAAGGAGAAAACGCCTTTTCTCTCGCCATTGTACATGATTTGATTGACTAAACTGTATGATGCTGCTGGTAAGTATTCGCCTCTGCCTGTTGAGCAATGATATTGTATCGAGTCGATAAGGTTCTGAGAATGCTCAACCCTAACTCCCAAAGCGAAAGGCTTTGCTTCAATGTCGATTTTCTTATCTTCCAAAAGCTCAAAAATGTCTCTGGCAGAGTGTCCTGTAGCCAATAAAACAGCTTCAGCTAAAATTGTGTCGCCATTTTGAGTTTTTATTCCTTTTACTTGTCCGTCTTCCATGATGAAGTCGGTGACTTTTGCGTCAAAATGAACTTCGCCACCAGCGCTGATGATGCTTTCTCTCATTTCAGCGATGATTTTGGGAAGTTTATTGGTGCCGATGTGAGGATGGCTATCGACAAGGATATCAGGGTTAGCCCCATGGCTAACGAAGATTTCCATTATTCTTTTGAAGTCTCCTCTTTTTTTGGATCTAGTGTAAAGCTTGCCATCTGAATAAGTTCCAGCTCCGCCTTCTCCAAAGCAATAATTGGAATCCGGATTTACAATATGTTCCTTGTTAATTGCCGCCAAGTCTCTTCTGCGGGTTCTTACGTCTTTTCCTCTTTCGAGAATGATAGGTTTCATGCCAAGTTCTAGCAGTCTTAACGCGGCGAATAAGCCCGCAGGTCCAGCGCCGATTATGATTGCGCTTTTGCTGTTTTCGACATTTTGGTACTCTTTCGAGTATTCTATTAGACTAACAGGATCTTCATTGATGAACAAGTTCGCGCTTAAGTTAACTTTGATTTTTTTTGTTCTAGCATCTATGGATCTGTTGGTTAACTGAATGTTGAGGATGTCTTGGTCATTCAGTCCGGATTTTTTCCGCAAGAAGTTGTCAAGCTTATGTTCGTCAAATGCGATCTCAGGAGGCAAGGAGAATTTTACTTCTTTTTTCATAGGCGTAAAAGCGAAGGGTTTCGCTGTAGCTATTTTGATTTGAGTGGCTATGGGCTTCGACAGCAGGCGATGCTACTGTCGAAGTATTGTAATTAATAGTATCTGTCGATATGCTTGTCCTTGAAGTTGCTTTCTTCCAACTGAAGGAATTGTTCCCAAAATGAATTTTGAGGAACTCCAGCTCTAAGAAAAATAGGTTCTTTTTTTACTGGGTGTATGAATTTTAGGTTTTTGGCGTGAAGGTTAATGCTTCCGTCAGGATTAGGTTTTGAAAATCCATACTTTATGTCCCCTCTGATTGGACAGCCCATTGAAGCTAGTTGCACGCGTATCTGATGCGGTCGACCTGTATGAGGCCTTACCTCTAAAAGCCAATGGTCATTAAGCTTGCCTAAAGACTTGTATTCAAGCACGGACTTAAGAGCTCCTTCTTCCGGCTTGTCGTAAGCTGTAGTGACATTTTTCTGAGAATCTTTTTTTAGATAATGCACCAGCTTATCTTGCTTTTTAGGCGGTTTCTTTTTCACAACAGCCCAATAAACTTTATGAATATCCTTTTTTCTGAAGAGTTCATTCATTCTCTCCAAAGCTTTGGATGTTCGAGCGAATACAACAAGACCGCTTACCGGTCTGTCCAGTCTGTGAACGCAACCCAAAAAGACTGCTCCGGGCTTGTTGTATTTTTCTTTAATATAATCTTTGCAGTAGTCTATCAAAGGCTTGTCACCTGTTTTGTCTCCTTGCACGAGAACGCCGGATTCTTTATCAACAACAAGCAGATGATTATCTTCATATACTACTTTGAATGGGTATTTCATAATTATTCGAATTCTGAAGTGAAATGGAAATTAATGTCAGGGAAATTGTCCTGAACCATTTGCAACCAAGCTCTTGTTTCCGCCATGAAGACAAGTTTTCCATCTTTGTCTTGAGCAATGTGCCTGTATTTTGATTTCACAAACTCATCAAGTTTTTTTCTGTCGTCGCAACTGATCCAGCAAGCTTTGTACATATTCAAAGGAACAAAGTCGCAAGTGGCTCCATATTCGTGTTTTAGTCTGTGCTGGATCACCTCAAATTGGAGCGCTCCCACTGTACCGATGACCTTGCGAGAACCCATTTCATAGACGAACATTTGCGCTACACCTTCTTCCATCAACTGCTTCAATCCCTTTTCCAGCTGTTTGGTTTTCATTGCGTCTTTATTGATGACTTCTTTGAAAATCTCAGGAGAGAAGCTAGGAATGCCTTTGTAAGTGGCTTTCTCACCATCGGTCAAAGTATCTCCAATTTTAAGGTTTCCAGTGTCATATAGACCTATAATATCTCCAGGGAAAGCTTCGTCAATGGTTTCTTTTTGTTGAGCCATGAAAGCTGTCGCGTTGGAGAATTTGAATTTCTTGTCTTGTCTAACATGGGTGTAAGCTTTTGTACGCTCAAACTTCCCAGAGCAAATTCTCAAGAAGGCGATACGGTTTCTATGCTTGGGGTCCATGTTTGCGTGAATTTTGAAAACGAAACCTGTGAATTTGCTTTCAAAAGGAGAAACTTCTCTTAAATCGGTTTCTCTTGGCTTTGGATTCGGCGCAATTCTGATGAAAGTATCCAACAGCTCTCTAACTCCGAAATTGTTCACAGCACTGCCAAAGAAAACAGGAGCGACCTTACCGTCAAGATAATCTTGAACATTAAAGTCGGAGTAAACGGATTCGATCAAATCAACATCTTCTCTTAGTTGGTCCGCGTCATTTTCTCCAATAATGTTTTCCAATTCAGGATCATTGATATCTTCAACTTTTAGGGTATCGTTGTTCAGTTCTCGTCGACTAGCTTGAAACAGAATCAAATCCTTGTCATACAAGCTGTAAACTCCTTTGAAGCTTTTTCCCATATTTATAGGCCAGCTTAAAGGGCGAACTTTGATGTTTAGTTTGCTTTCTACTTCATCCAGCAGGTCGTAAGGGTCTTGTCCTTCGCGGTCAAGCTTGTTGATAAAGCAAATTACAGGAGTGTTACGCATACGGCACACTTCCATAAGTTTTTGAGTTTGTTCCTCAACACCTTTTACACAGTCAATAACCATTACCACACTGTCAACAGCGGTTAAAGTACGGTATGTGTCTTCCGCAAAATCTTTGTGTCCTGGCGTGTCGAGCAAGTTGATTTTGACATCCTTGTATTCAAATCCCATGACGGAAGTCGCTACGGATATACCTCTTTGCTTTTCGATTTCCATGAAATCGGACTTGGCGTGATCCTTGATTTTATTTGACTTGACAGCGCCAGCGGTTTTGATTGCGCCTCCAAATAGCAGGAGCTTTTCTGTTAGCGTTGTTTTTCCCGCATCGGGGTGGCTAATGATGCCGAAAGTTCTTCTTTTGTTTATTTCTTGCTCGAATGACATGTAATCAATCTTGTTTTATGGAATTGTACCGTTTTTTCTTTGAGTAAGTCTTAACTCGACTAAAGGAAGTTTGTAACGCTTGTCGCTTATAGGTTAATTTCCAGAGAGTTAAACGAATGTTGCGTTGTGATTCTTGCCTTTTAAATCAATTCGCAAAATTAATTAATTATGCCTCAATAATGAAAGAATTGTTTGATTTTGCATTCAAACAAATTGGGCTATGTTTTGTTATACTTTAAAGTCAAAAATTAATATGTGTTTATAATTAAAACAATTATTTTTTATATATTTGAGTATGAATTACAAGTCGCTCCTTCTATCTCTACTATTTTGCTTTATATGCATACCATATTGTGCGTATGCGGAGACAGAGAAGCCTTCCTCTATGGTAAGATTGGAAAGGGAGGTTGAGGATTTGTTTTACTCTTCTCATCAATATCTTTATCGAAATTCAGAGCATTCAGAGGATTATTTATTTAAAGCATTAAGAATATGCAAAATAAATGATATGGATAGTCTTATGCATGAGACTTACTGGAGAATAGGCGAGGTTAATAGAGTGTTGGGAAAGCATGACAATGCTTTAGTATATCTCAGGAAATCCTTTATCAATGCTTTGGATAAAAACAATACTAGCTTGAAGGCTAGAAACTATCAGACGCTTGGGGCGATTCACTTGGAATTCGAGCATTATTCCGATGCGATGAATTATTTTCTCAAAAGCCAGTCGTTGTATAGAGAAATTGGAGACAAGGAAGGAGATCATTATACATTGGCTGGAATAGGAGAGATTCAGCTAGAGCAAAATAGGTTCATTAAAGCAAAAGAAAGTTTTCAAAAATTGTTGGATTACGGTTATAGGTCGAAGAATTTCTTTTTTCAAGCTACCGCTTATAATTTATTGGCAAAAATGTACTCCAACCCATCCAATCCTTACAAAAATCAGAAACTTGCCAAGGACTATTACGAACAGGCTATCGAAAGAAATCAAACCAGCAATAACAAATTGGGAATGGTGGATAGCTACGAAGGGTTGGCGAAGATGAGTATTGTGAAGGATGTGAGCATTGCAAGAGGCGATTGGAAAAAATCCTTGGGCTATTATAATATGGCATTGAAAGCGGGGAAGCGGGCAGATAACAAAAAGATGATTGCCGATATTACAACGCAACAAGCCAATATATATAAAGCATTGAAAAAGTATGAAACGGCTGAAAAGACATATCAGAATGCGTTGAAGCTTGCCAGAGCAATCCCGAGTTTGTCGCAAATGAATGAAACGATTTTGCAACTTTCTCAACTTTATGAGGAAAAGGGAGACTATTACAAGGCTTTAAGTTATTATAAACTTGCGAAGGAGAAGCGGATCTCCATGAATAATAATTATTTGCTTCAAGAGTTGAAGTTGATAGAGAGCAATTATGAAGATGTTCAAAATGCTCAGGTAATTGCGAGAAAAGATGATGTGCTTCAAACCCAGTTTATTATAATACTTGGGATAAGCTCATTTTTGTTTTTAATGTTGGGCTTGATTTACCTTTTATTCAAGTACAATAAAGCCAAGGATGTAACGAATAAGAAGCTGAGTGTTTTGAATCAAGAAATCACTTCGCAAAAAGAGGAGATGAGATTGCAGGCGGAAGAGTTGAAGGTTGCGTATCAACATGTAGAAATGGTGAATCAAAACTTGGAAGCCTTGGTGGATCATAGGACAGCTCAGTTGCAGAAAAGCAATGATGAGATGGACACTTTTTTATATAGAACCTCTCATGATTTTAGACGACCTTTGACGACTTTGATGGGATTGTCGCAAGTAGCCCAATTGGATAAAGACAGCGATTCCTTGCTTCAGTTGTTTGAAAAAGTGAATGTGACTGTGGAGCATATGGATGAAATGCTGCATAAGCTTCAGATGATCAGTCAACTTGATATGAAAAATCAAGACTTGGAAGAAATAGATTTTGAGGGAGGAATTCAGGCATTGATACTTACGTTCAGCGAAAGCTTGGAAAGCAAGGGTATTGTAGTTGATTACAATGTCGATGTTGAAGAGCCTTTTGTGTGTTATCGAGAGATGTTTTTTACGATTCTTCACAATCTTTTGGATAATGCTATCAAATTCTCCAAGCCGTCTAATGGCAAGATTGTTATTTCAATCGATCAGAATGATGATAAGCTATGCATACGTGTTGCCGACAATGGCGTAGGGATTATCGATAATTGTCAAAAGAAAATTTTTAATATGTACTACAGAGGTAATCAAAGCTCCACAGGTAGCGGTATCGGTTTGTTTATAGTGAAAAAAGCTGTGGAAAGACTGGAAGGTGAAATCAAGGTGGAAAGCAAAGTCTCCAAAGGCAGTGCGTTTGCCATATGTTTGCCATATAGTAGGGAAGAAAGTAATTCGCCAAGCCGTTTGACAAGTTCTTTGGAAAGTGCAGAAAAATAGGGAATAAAAAAAGGCTCTATACTAGAGCCTCTTTATCGTTATTTTTTACTTTAAGTTCTTTTTCTTGCTTCACGTCTTTTTTAGTATAAGTTGGGCAAGTGTACTGTGCGCATGACGCCATACCAAACCCGAAAAACACCGCTAGTATCAATACCTTTTTCATTTTCAATTTATTTAGTTTTACATTTATACATACACTATTTCCTATAATTAAATTAACCTCAATTTGTTCGTAGCTCTGCGAGCCATTTACACAACACCTTTTAAACTTGAAATAAACTTAATGAAAGAAAATGAAAATTCAAGTTGGAATATTATGCAACCATCTTGTGCCAAATTATTTCTTTAAAATAAATAAAAATCATGAAAAAAGAAAATTTATTGAAAAAATCAAATTGTCATTAAGTTGCATCCTCGAATATCGCTGTTGTCGAAGCGTCCCAAAACCTCGAATTTATTATCATGCAATTTGCCAAGATCCTGAGTTTCTATAAAGCTGCAAGAATGAATGTTTGCCAGATCGATAACATTGATGCCTCCGCTTGTTCTTTTGCTTACAGAGAAGGGGTCGTTCACATCCCTTAATAATATACGCATAGTGCTAGGCATTTCAAATATACCATCTCCATGAGAATAAGCTTGTGAGAGCAATTCCGTCATGCCGTATTCTGAATGGATTTTTGTCTGGCCAAATGAATTGCCAAGCTCCTCATGGACTTCGGCTCTGATCATTTCTTTTCTACGCCCCTTCATGCCTCCCGTTTCCATAATGGTTATGTTGGAGCTGGAAAAAGTATGAAGCTCGGCAAAATCCAGTAGCCCGAATGTAACTCCCATGAGCAGAACATTTTTATTGGTTGACTCGGCGCTTACGCAGGCTTCTTTCAAAGATTCGAATTCATTTAAATAAAACCCGGAGCGATGATCTTGGGTTAAATCAATGAAATGCTTAGCCATGGATACTAAAGACGAGTTGTCTCTTTCTAAATAGGAAGGCAACAAGGCTAATATGATATAGTCGTTTGGAGCGCTGTAAAAGTCGGTGAATATTTGCGTGGCAATTTTATGGTAAAATTCAATGTCTTCTACGTAATGCTTGCTTGTTGTGGTTCCGGTTGTGCCACTGCTTTCGAAGATTTTTTGAGTTGGCCATTCACCTGTTTTGACTTGATGCGTTTTGAAAAATGAAATAGGAAGAAATGGTATTTCATAAATGCTTTTAACATCTTCAGGATTGGTCTTTAGGAATTGAAGATATTCGCTGTAGACAGGATTGTGTTTTGCTTGAAATCGAAATAGCTCAAGCGCTACTTTATCAAAATCGTGGTTTTTGATATTAGATACAAGATATTTGAATTCATTTATGATTTTTTTTGTTTCCATGGTTCAAGAGTTGCTATGTGTCCAAGTGGATTCACTTAATGTACGGCTAAGTAGCAATTTTGATTTCTTTTCGAGAAATTTGCGAAGTACTCTGCCAAATGAAATATCAAGACGCAAATTTATGCGTTTCTAGTTAAACAGAAAAAATAGATGGATACGAATAAGCTTATCAAAAAATATAACATTCCAGCTCCCAGATATACAAGTTATCCTACAGTGCCTTTTTGGCAGCAAGAGCAAATTGCTTCAAATGATTGGTTTGAGGCCGTTAAGAAGACATTTGATATTTCAAATGATACTGAAGGGGTAAGTTTGTATCTGCATATGCCATTTTGCGAGAAACTGTGTACATATTGCGGTTGCAACAAAAGAATTACGGTTAACCATCGAGTGGAAGAGCCGTATATTGAGGCTTTGATGAAGGAGTGGGATACGTATTTGAAAGTGTTTGGCTCCAAGCCGAATATTAAAGAAGTGCATATCGGAGGGGGAACGCCTACGTTCTTTTCGCCTGAGAATTATATGAAGTTGTTTGGATATATCCAGTCAACATCCAATTATATGGAAGGCTTTGATTTTAGTTTCGAAGGCCACCCGAACAATACGACGTATGAGCATTTGAAAGCTTTTAAAGAGCTTGGGTTCACGAGAGTAAGTTATGGCGTTCAGGATTTTGATCTCAAAGTTCAGCAGACTATTAACAGGATTCAGCCTTATGAAAATGTCAAAAGAGCGACAGAGGATGCGAGAAGCTTAGGGTTTACATCTGTTAATTTTGATTTGGTTTATGGATTGCCTTTCCAAAGCATTGAAGTGATTGAAAATACGATACGCAAAGTGTCGGAATTGATGCCGGACAGGATCGCTTTCTATAGCTATGCGCATGTGCCTTGGGTGAGCCCTGGACAGAGAGCTTACACTGAAGCTGATTTGCCTAGTGATGATTATAAGAGAGCGCTTTATGAAAGAGGCAAAAGCATGCTGTTGGAACTAGGGTATGAAGAAATCGGCATGGATCATTTTGCTTTGGATGGAGATAAGTTGTTGCAAGCTCATAAAGATAGAACGATTCACCGTAACTTCATGGGCTACACAACAAATAACACTGAGTTGTTGGTAGGTTTGGGATGTTCATCCATTAGCGATGCTAAAATCGCTTACGCTCAGAATATCAAGAAAGTGGAGGATTATCAAAAAGCAATAGAGGCAGACAGTCATGCATTGACAAAGGGACACTTGTTAAATGATTCTGACTTATTGTTGAAGCAGGCTATTTTGGATTTGATATGCAAGGAAGAGCTTGTGTTGACGAATGAAATCAAATCAACGCTCACGGATGATGATTGGAATAAGTTGAAAGATTTTCAGGCGGAGGAAGTTTTAGCTATTCATGATGATAAAGTCAGCATGACTGAAATGGGAATGACATTTATTCGAAATGTATGCATGGTTTTCGATCAAAGATTGAAGGATAGCCAAAGAGAACGAGGAAATTTATTTAGCAAGTCAATTTAAATTATAGAAATATAACACAATTTGCAATCAAATTAGTTCTAGATTTTAGCTATTTATAATAATGGCTAAAGTTGAATTCTAATTTGATTGCTTATGTCTATACATTACAAGTCTATTGATGCGGTTGACAATATTAGTCGTGAGGATTTTCAGTCAGAATATTTAAGAGCAAGCAAGCCTTTGGTTGTAAAAGGCTTAAGTGAAAAGTGGCCTGCTCGGGAGAAGTGGACTTTTGACTATATAAAGTCAAAAGTAGGCAATAGAATTGTTCCACTATATGATAATTCCAAAGTAAGTCCGACAAAGAAAGTGAATGATCCAGTGGCGAAAATGCCATTCAATGATTATTTGGATCTTATTCAAAATCAACCTACAGATTTAAGAATTTTTTTATTCAATATTTTGAGTCACGTGCCTGAGTTGTGTCAAGACTTTAGCGTGCCGGATATTTCGGATGGTTTTTTGGAAAATTACCCGATGATGTTTTTTGGCGGAGGAGGCTCCAATGTATTTCTTCATTTTGACATTGACATGTCGCATGTTTTTCACACGCAGTTTCAAGGGAGAAAAAAAGTCTTGTTGTTTGATCCGGAGTATTCAAGAAATTTGTATCATGTTCCTTTTGGCGTCCATAATTTGGAAGAAATCGATCTGGAAAATCCCGATTTTGAAAATTATCCTGCGCTGAAAGGAGTGAGAGGATTGACTTACGATTTAGAGCCAGGCGATACACTGTTTATTCCTTCTGGTTGGTGGCACATGATGAAGTATCAAGAGGGGGGCTTCGCTTTGAGTCAGAGGTCAATGTCCAGTTCTTGGCTTACCCGTTTGGAGGGCTTGTATAATCTTTTTGTGCTACGTCAAGCTGATAACTTTGCAAGAAAATTATTTGGATATAGATGGTTGACTTATAAAGAAAGTTTGGCTATGAAAAGGGCTTCATTATTATGAAGCCCTTTTTGTCTATTTTTTTCTAACTTCGCCGATTTGGTTAGTGGCATTTAGCTGGATAACAGCATTGTATTTTTCCGATGAGACAGGATCTGTGAACCCTTTTATAAGAGTAGTTTCTCTCTTTTCGATAAGTCGGTAGATTTGGGCTTGGGTGAACTTCTTTCCATTCCATTCAAAAGGGATTTTGAAATGACAGCCTTGCTTCCAAGATGAGCAACCAAAAGCATTTTTGCCTTTTAATAGTTCGGAGCTGCATTTCGGACAGGTCATCTTTTTTTCTTCAACGGTTTCAAAGCTTAAGTTTGTGTTCTTGTCTATGATTAGATGGCCGTTTTGCTTTTTGCCGTTAATCGATGCATTCTTGATTAGTCTAGATTTTCCTTTTTTGACTAACGCTTCCATCATGGATTGACTTATTTTTATTTCATTCCATGAAAGAGGTAATCTGAAGTCGCAACCTTGTTTCCATTCTGAGCAACCATAAGCCGACTTTCCAGTAAGAACTTTTCCTTTTCCGCATTTTGGGCAAAGATTAGCTTTTTTTTCCGGAGCTTTTGACGGTTTTTTAGGAGAGTTGTTGTGTTGACTTTGGAGTATTTTTTGAGAACTGGCATTTTTCACATCACCAATGATGTTTGAAACCATTTCTTTCATTTCTTTCAAAAAAGAATTTGGTGATAATTTGCCATCTTCAATTTGTCTGAGCTTGTGTTCCCACTGCCCGGTTAATTCCACTGACTTCAGCAGGTCGGAATTTATTGTGTCAATTAGTTGAGTGCCGACACTTGTTGCTTCAAGCCTTTTTTTCTGTTTAGTTATATATCTTCTCTTGTGCAGAGTTTCAATAATGCTGGCCCTGGTTGAAGGTCTGCCAATGCCGTTTTGCTTTAGCACATTTCTTAATTCTTCGTCATCAACTTCCTTGTCTGCAGTTTCCATAGCTCTTAGAAGGGAAGCTTCAGTATAATACTTGGGAGGCTTGGTCATCTTTTCTTCGAAATAAGGCAGATGAGGGCCAGATTCACCTTCTTTGAACACAGGCATTACTTGTTCGTCTTCTTTTGATGCGCTTTTCCAATTTTTTTCATCCGCATATACTTCTCTCCAGCCCATGGATAATATCTGTTTTCCCGTAGCTTTGAATTTATGCTTTTCAACTTCGCTTTTGACTTCTGTTTTTGAAACGAGGCAATCATCATAAAATACAGCGATGAATCTTTTGGCAATGATATCGTAAACGCTCTGTTCTTGATTGTTTAGTCCTCGAGCAGTTACTTGCGTCGGTATGATGGCATGGTGGTCTGTTACTTTTTGGTTGTTGAAGACCTTTTTTGATTTTCTAATTTTTTTTCCAAGCAGAGGTTGGGTTAAATGTTGAAACCTTTCCATTGATTTCAAGATATAGCTTACCTGAGGATAAATATCATCAGGAAGAAAGGTTGTATCCACTCTAGGGTATGTTACAAACTTTTTTTCATATAGAGATTGAACGATTTTCAATGTTTGATCCGCAGAGAAAGAAAGTTTCTTATTGCATTCGACTTGCAGGGAGGTGAGATCAAAAAGGCTTGGGGGCAATTCTTTGCCATTTTGCTTCTTAAAGCTAACAATGGTTAATTCGCTATTTTTAATCTCGTTTACAATTGATTCAACACTTTCTTTTGAGGAGTATCGTTTGGTTTCGCTTGAAAAAGCGACATCTCTGTATTTTGTCTTTAATTCCCAGTACGGCTCGGGTGTGAAATTCTCGATTTCTTTTTGTCTTTTGACAATTAGAGCTAGTGTAGGGGTTTGCACTCTTCCAATGGAAAGGACTCCTTTGCCATCGCCGTATTTGAGCGTATACGCTCGAGTAGCGTTGAT
Source organism: Aureibacter tunicatorum (assembly GCF_036492635.1). Taxonomy (GTDB): domain Bacteria; phylum Bacteroidota; class Bacteroidia; order Cytophagales; family Cyclobacteriaceae; genus Aureibacter; species Aureibacter tunicatorum. The sequence goes on along the minus strand of NZ_AP025305.1, from coordinate 3,852,760 downwards.
GCCTAGCAACCAGTCTCCAATAGCCCTGGTGCTGCCAGCTGCATAAAGGTTGGCAAAATCAGAGTTGCTGTACAACTTGTTGAAACCGTTTTGTATTGCTTCTTTCGTTAGCGATGAGATCCAAAGCCTTTTGATTTCTCCTTTGTATTTGGCTTTTTTTATGACCCATTGTTGTATCAGTTCCCCTTCTTGTCCAGCATCACCGCAGTTGATGACAAGTTTGGCTGTGGAGAGAAGTTTTTCTATGGTTTTAAATTGTTTTTTGATTCCTCCATCGTCGATAAGTTTGATTCCGAACCTTTCGGGAAGGATGGGGAGCATCTGCAAACTCCAGCTTTTGAGTATGGGCAAGTAGTCGTGTGGTTCTTTTAATGTGCATAGGTGTCCAAAAGTCCATGTGACTTGATATCCATTTCCTTCAAAATATCCATCATTACGTTGTTTGGCGCCTATGATTTGCGCAATTTCTTTTGCCACCGATGGCTTTTCCGCGATGCAAACTTTCATGCTTTACCCTGATACTTGGTTGAGAGGCCAATAATACTAAAAATTATTTTTTGGTGAAGAGTAAAGAGAATTTTTTGATAAAAAAAATACTAGAGGATCATAAATATTAATATCTCTAAATGAGATGCTTAGGTTCAAGCAAACCGTTTGACTCCTCATAAAATGAGTTGGAATGGATTTTTTTTCCATTTCATAGTTTGAGAATTAAAAAAAAACGTGCACATTTGCAGTCCCTTAAGCGAAAGAGATTTTAAGGAATGGGGAGATACCAAAGCGGCCAACTGGGACGGACTGTAAATCCGTTGTCTTTCGACTTCGCAGGTTCGAATCCTGCTCTCCCCACACAGAATTGAAAATCGCGGGTGTAGCTCAGTTGGTAGAGCGACAGCCTTCCAAGCTGTAAGTCGTCAGTTCGAACCTGATCACCCGCTCCAGCATTCAAATAATAGATTTGAATAAATTTTAAAATATTTAGTTGGGGAGATACCAAAGCGGCCAACTGGGACGGACTGTAAATCCGTTGTCTTTCGACTTCGCAGGTTCGAATCCTGCTCTCCCCACATAGAATTGAAAATCGCGGGTGTAGCTCAGTTGGTAGAGCGACAGCCTTCCAAGCTGTAAGTCGTCAGTTCGAACCTGATCACCCGCTCCAGCATTCAAATAATAGGTTTGAATAAATTTTAAAATATTTAGTTGGGGAGATACCAAAGCGGCCAACTGGGACGGACTGTAAATCCGTTGTCTTTCGACTTCGCAGGTTCGAATCCTGCTCTCCCCACATAGAATTGAAAATCGCGGGTGTAGCTCAGTTGGTAGAGCGACAGCCTTCCAAGCTGTAAGTCGTCAGTTCGAACCTGATCACCCGCTCCAGCATTCAAATAATAGGTTTGAATAAATTTTAAAATATTTAGTTGGGGAGATACCAAAGCGGCCAACTGGGACGGACTGTAAATCCGTTGTCTTTCGACTTCGCAGGTTCGAATCCTGCTCTCCCCACATAGAATTGAAAATCGCGGGTGTAGCTCAGTTGGTAGAGCGACAGCCTTCCAAGCTGTAAGTCGTCAGTTCGAACCTGATCACCCGCTCCAGTATTCAAATAATAGGTTTGAATAAATTTAAAATATTTAGTTGGGGAGATACCAAAGCGGCCAACTGGGACGGACTGTAAATCCGTTGTCTTTCGACTTCGCAGGTTCGAATCCTGCTCTCCCCACATAGAATTGAAAATCGCGGGTGTAGCTCAGTTGGTAGAGCGACAGCCTTCCAAGCTGTAAGTCGTCAGTTCGAACCTGATCACCCGCTCTATTTTCCGATATTTGTCGGTTGTTACTCTTTTATTGCGGGTGTAGCTCAGTTGGTAGAGCGACAGCCTTCCAAGCTGTAAGTCGTCAGTTCGAACCTGATCACCCGCTCGAGATTTTCTTTTGATTTTAAGCGAAACGTATTATTGCGTTTCGCTTTTTTGTTTTTGATTAATATGGATTACCTTTTTTTAAGTAGTCTTTTTCGGTTTTTTTCCAAGGAGGCCAGGCTTTGTTGAGCGTCAGGCAGTAGATCGGATACGGTGAGCCAATTGTGAAAAAGTCCCATGCCTTCAACTCCTGTTTTACTCCATTCTGTCATGGCTTCAGCTCCAGCCCAATGAAAGTTTTGCGCGATTTTTAGTAGACCTTCGTATAAGCCGATATCAATCAATCTTCTGTCGATTCTGGCTTGATATTGAGTTTCAAACATGAAAGCTAGTTTCTCGGATATGCTGCTTTTGCCGAATTCGCCATTTTTTAGCGGGGCTAGTTGTATTTCGAGATATTCTTTTAGATGAGCGTTTACTTGAAGCATTGCTTCCATTTTTTCGTCTTCACTGGCGTGGGGAGTGTTCAAGACTTCTGTATCCATCGCTCCATGAGGTATTACTCCTGATAGGTCGTATATAGATACTTTTTGGTCTATAAGGCTGAGGCTTCTTTTTTTTAAGTCGTAAATAAGATTGTCTGGGTTTAGTAAGAGTAGCCTGTCGATATTTCCCATTAATAAGTCGAATGCTAATACTTCCCCTAATCTAGACTGAAAGGATGGGTCTGCAAGAAGTTTTCTGTCAGAAGTGGATTCCATGAAATCTAGAGATCGTCCGCTCATTTTTTCCATGCAGATGAACTCTCCGGTAGGGTGGGATAGCAAGACATCTAAAAGTTCTCTGGCTGCTGGTGTTGAATGTCTTTTGATTCCTGCTTCCAGTTGTTCTACTTCGGTGCTTTGCATGGATATTAACCGTGTTCTTGGACTAAGTAGGGAGTTGGTGTTTTTCGCAATAAAGCTAGAGGCCATTCTTTCGTTTTCTCCTACAGAGTTTTCAAAAGGAAACTTAAGGACATATTCTTGTTTGTCATTTAATTTAACGAAAAATACATGTGAGCTGAGACCTTGTGATGGTTTGATGATGGTTGATATTTGGGCCCAATCAATTAATGCTCTTTGAATAATGCGTGGTTGTGGGATTTTATGCGGATTTGTTGTTGGAGTGTTCTTTGTTTTTCTACTAAGAGGTGAAAAATAAGGGGTGTCGTACATGGTTTGAGGGAAAAGAAAGAATCTTAAACTTAAACCTCTAGATCTATCTATTGTTTGATATTGAGTGTTGAAAGGGACTGGGGGGTAATAAAATTTGAGCATAAAAAAAGCAATCCAAGATCTCACTGCTACGACTTACTACCCTTGCTGCCTTCCGGCCCTGGGGGAGTTCATAAGGAGCTAGTAGTCCCGAATTGCGATGCAAATATAGTTGAATTAATTGTAATTGCAAACACTTTTATCAGCAACCGTTTATTTTTTCTCTTTTTCCTAAAAATTTGGGCTTGGTTTTTAGTATGTATATGTCAAGAATTGCTTTAACACGAGCGAAGTACTCTCTAATTTGGGTTTTGATGCCGTATCTTTCCGGAACGTCTTTGCAGGCTATGGCTGTGGCATTCAAATCATTTTTTCTCGCTAAAAAAATAGCTCTCTCATCATGGAAGTTCTGGGAGATGATAAGGACATTGTCTCCTGCGCCAAATACTTTCTTCATTCTTACCACAGAGTCTAGTGTTCTGAATCCCGCATAGTCCATTGTGATTGCGTCTTCTGGAATCCCTTTTTTTATCAGATCGTTCCTCATTTGAATGGGTTCGTTGTATCTATGATCGCTGTTGTCTCCGCTGACAACGATGCATTTGATGATTCCGTTTTTATAGAGACTGGCTGTTTGGTCTATGCGGTATTTGTAGTAGTAGTTCAACGTGCCTCTGCGAAGGTATTTGGATGTGCCAAGAAGCAGGCCTACTTTGCCTTTGGGGATGTTGTTTTGATTGTGAAAGATATAGGGCTTTGAATAGCTTGCAATGTATTCATACGATAGTATGCAAATAAGCAATGCTGATATCAGGCTTGTGATCAATGCATAGATAAAGAGCTTGAATATTTTCATTCAGTGGAATTCGGTTGCTGTGTGGTGTCGGTTTCGGTTGTGGAGTAAATATAAGTCGAAAAACCGATTTAGAGAAGAGAGGCGTGTTAATTCTAAATGGCTATAAATAAAAGTAGCGATTCAAGATCTCACCGCTACAACTTACTACCCTTGCTGCCTTCCGGCCCTGGGGGAGTTCATAAGGAGCTGGTAGTCCCGAATCGCTACGCAAATGTAACGCTTTTTTTACATTAGGCAAATATTTGCATAATATATTTTAGGTATAATATACTCTGTCTATGCTAATCCTTTGAGATACAGATTGAATACCAGACTAGTTGTTTCTTCGAATTCATCTACTTCTAGGTCTTCGTAGATGTCTTCGTCAAACTCCATCTTGGTTTTTTCTACTTTTCCGTCAGGATGAACGATAAGTTCCAGTCCTGTATAGTCTACAGGGTTGACTTGCACTAGAACAGTGTAACCTGAAAAATCTTTTTTAAAGTATTTGTGTATGATGTTTTTTGCATCCATAGATCTGTTAATTCAAATGTGGAGGCAAATAACAGTATTAATTGTCATATTCAAAAAAGAAAACGTCTAAGAACTGATCAAATTCATTGAAATCATCTTCTATTTGGTATTCTCCGACAAAATCTTCTGAATCGTCGAGAATTGTTAGTGAAAGGGATTCGTTGTTGGATTCCATGACTATTTTGTTGTAGATTTGTTTGCAAAGGAACTGTATCAATTTTATTGCCAATTTTTTATTTTTTTTACAAGAGGAATTATTGGTTTAGAGGGATTATTGACGGGATAAAATTTTTGGAGCGTTTTTAGAAGATTTAAATAGAATCAAGAATCAGAATTTTTATTATGAAATCAAAGTACTTACTTGTCGCTTTAGGTTGTTCTGTGAGTGTTTCAATGCTAGCGGGCTGTCAAGGCGGTGAAAATAAGAATCAAATGGAGCAACAGTCTGAGCATGGGATCGAAACCCAATACATGGATAAAAAGGTATATCCAGGAGAAAACTTTTATAAGTTTGTTAATGGCAAGTGGGATGAAGAAACTCAGATTCCCGCGGATATGTCGAGATGGGGAAGTTTCAATGAATTGATAGAGTCCAATAATGACAAACTCAAACATGTGATAGAGACTGCCATAGATTCTAAGTCATATGCTTTGGATACTGATCAAGGCAAAGCTTTGTTGATGTACCAAACAGGTTTGGATACAACGCGAATTCAAAAAGAAGGTTTGATGCCTTTGCAAAAGTTATTGAAGCAGATTGAAACTATCAAAGGCAAGGAAGATTTGCCTAAAGTTTTGGCGGAATTGCATAGCGAGGGGGTGTCTGGCTTTTTTGGAGACTATGTCTATCAAGACAAAAAGAACAGTAGTGAGATGACAGTCTATGTTGCTGGAGGTGGTTTAGGACTTCCTGATCGAGATTACTATTTGTTGCCGAAGTATGCAGACGTATTGGATCAGTATAAGGAGCATATTGTGAAGATGTTTGAGTTGAGTGGATACAATACTCAGAAAGCTCAGTTAGCGGCAAATGGGATTGTGAAATTGGAGACTAGCTTGGCTGAGTCTATGCTAAGCAGGGTTGAAAGAAGAGATCCAACAAAGACATACCATAAGATGTCTGAAAAAGAGCTTCAGGCATTGGCGGAATCATTTAACTTTAATGAGTATTTTAAAACCAGTGGATTTGATGATATACCTTATTATATAGTAGAGCAACCGAAATATATGGCTGCCTTCGATCAGATATTGAGAGAAACCGACTTGAATCATGTGCAGGATTATTTGTTGTGGAATGCGATCAGCGCCGCTGCGCCATTTCTAACTGAAGAGTTGGTTTATCAGAATTGGGAGTTTTACAGCAAGACTATGAGAGGTGCGAAAGAGATGAGGCCTCGATGGAAAAGAGTTTTGGGTACTGTTAATGGCAGCGTTGGCTTCGCTATAGGCAAAGTGTATGTGGAAGAGGTTTTTCCTCCTGAAGCGAAGCAGAAAGCTTTGGAAATGGTTGAGAACATCGAAGAAGCTTTCAAGGAAAGGATTAAGCAGTTGGATTGGATGGGGGACAGCACCAAACAAAAGGCTTTGCATAAGCTCGCTTCATTTAGAGTGAAGATAGGCTATCCAGATAAATGGGAAAACTATCATAAGTTGAAGCTTGATTCTGCGGACTCCTATTTGGATATGGTGCTTAAAAGCGCAAAATTAGCGCATGAAAAGAATGTGGCAGAGTTGTATAAGCCGGTTGATAAGACAAAGTGGCATATGACTCCGCAGACGGTTAATGCTTATTATAGTCCGATTAACAATGAGATCGTGTTTCCTGCGGCTATTTTGCAACCTCCTTTTTATGATTACCAAGCGGACGACGCTGTGAATTACGGAGGTATTGGAGCAGTGATCGGTCATGAAATGACACACGGCTTTGATGACCAAGGGAGAAGGTACGATGCCCAAGGAAATCTGAAAAATTGGTGGACTGAAGAAGATTTGGAGAAATTCAACAAGAAGGCGGAAGTGCTTGTAAAGCAGTTTGACGCTTATGTTGTGTTGGATTCTTTGCATGTGAATGGCAAGTTGACTTTGGGTGAGAATATTGCCGATTTGGGCGGAGTGACACTGGCTCATCAAGCTTTGATTAATAAAATGTCTGATGAGCAATTGAAAGAAAAGATTCAAGGGTTTACTCCTGAGGAAAGGCTTTTTATTTCTTGGGCGACAATCTGGAGGACAAAATATAGACCAAAAGCACTGGAGCAGACCTTGCTTACTGATGTTCATTCTCCGGGTATGATTAGAGCTTTTGCTCCATTGTCCAACTTGGAGTCCTTTAAGGAGGCTTTCCATTTGAAAGATGGGGACCCGATGGTTAGACCTGCATCGGAAAGAGCTAAGATTTGGTAATATAATTGACATGCTGAATTGATATTGAAATATATAAAAGCCGGGTAGCCGGCTTTTTTAGTTAACATAAATTTTTAAAAGGATGAGAAGGAAAGTGGCATTGGTTACAGGTTGTGGCAAAGGTATTGGGAGAGCGATTGTTGAAAAGTTGACTGAAAAGTATTTTGTGGTTGGTTTGTCCAGAACTGTTGTTGATCTTGGCTTGGATTATTTCAAAATGATCGCTTGCGACATCTCTGATGAACAACAAGTGAAAAAGCGTATAGCCGAAATTATTGAAGATTTTGGGCAAGTGGATGTTTTGGTGAATAATGCGGGCATTGGCGCTTTTGGTGTTTTGGAGCAAATTGAAAGCGATGTTTTCAAGCAAATGATGGATGTGAACGTTCAGGGAACTTTTCTTATGAACAAGTATGTGGTGCCTCACATGAAGGCTGCTAGGGTGGGGCATATAGTGCAGATAGCTTCTGATGTTTCAAAAAGAACGTTTGCGGAGGGGAGCGTCTATTGCGCCAGTAAATATGCTCAAGATGCAATGACTTCCAGTTTAAGAGCCGAGGTTCGTGAATTCAATGTTAAAGTTTCATCAATATACCCAGGTCTTACTGATACGCATTTTGCCGCATCAACTCCTGGAGAGGAACATAAGCAAGGCTGGTTGTCTCCCTATGATGTAGCTGACGCTGTAAATTATATTCTTTCCTCTCCAAAACACGTGGTCGTGGATGAGTTGATGATTCACCCGATGAGTCAAGACTATTGATAAGTTTTTGAAATTGGTTTTATTTTTATGTAATTGAGTCTCTTTATGATATAATAGATTTTTAAATAAGAATATTTTTAATTTTTCTTTATAAAAAATGAAAGCAAAATTTAAGTCAATGCTGTTGTTTGCAGGCTTGCTAGTCGCTAGCGCCTGTACCCAAGAGACTCAAAACAGAATAGGAAGGTCCATACAGAATTGGACAGGTACAAATGGCGTGTTGGAAGTGTACAGTGGGGGCAAGCTAATGAAAAGATTTATGAAGATAGATAAAATGTCCACTGCCTCGGGTACTCAAGATGGTACTTATAGACCTTATAGGTATGGGTATGGATATTTAGATCAGAATCTTAATGGGCAGATTGATGCGGATGAGAAGAAAAAGGTATACTTTGAAGTCAGTGATTATTCCACAGAGTATTTGTTTTTTGAACAGCCTTAAAAGGTGTTAGGGAAGAGTTGTAAAATAAAAAGGAGGCCATTTGGCCTCCTTTTTATTTAAACTTGGTGAGCTCTCGCGTTTCTCTTAAACCTAAACATCAATATGATGCCTACGATAAAGTAGAACATTAATAGCAATGTGCTATGCCTCATGTTGCCTGTTAAGCTTTCTATGAAGCCAAAGCTGAATGTTCCGCCGACAATGGAGAGCTTTTCGGTAATTTCATAAAAGCTGAAATAAGAGGTGTTGTTGGAGTTTTCATTTGGGATTAACTTGGAGTAAGTGGCTCTTGACAATGATTGAATTCCTCCCATGATCAGACCAACAAGTGAAGCGAGCATAAAGAATTGTATCGCTGAATTGACAAAATAAGCGTTTATGCATACGATAATCCACAGAAAGAGCATGATAATAATAGAGTAAGTGTTGGATTTTCGTCGAGAGATATTAGCGAAGAGGTATGACCCGGGAACAGCGATGAATTGGATCGCTAGAATTGTTCCAATAAGTTCACCAGTGCTTAATGAAAGTGTCTTTTCGCCGAAGGTAGCGGCAAGCAGCATAATAGTCTGCACTCCCATGTTATAACAGAAGAAAGCAGTTAAGTATTTTTTGATATAAGGTTTCGCTTTAATTTCTTGCCATACACGATGTATATTTTGATATCCTTTCAGTAAAGTGCTTGCTTTTTGTGGTTCCACGGAATGATTGTTTTCGGGAAGTTTTCGGAAAGAATATTGCGAAAAAATAATCCACCATAGACCAACAGACAAGAAAGAGATTTGGGCGGGCAGAGAGTCGTTGGTGATACCGAAAGTTTTCGGACTGAGAACAACAATCAAGCTAAGAGTTAATTGAATGACTCCCCCGATGTAGCCCCAACTATAGCCCTTTGCGCTAACTTTGTCAATCATATCTCTTGAGCAAATCTCCGGGAGATATGCATTATAAAACACTAATGAACCAGCATAGCCGATGCTGGCTAATATGCTTAGAGTGATTCCATAGTTGATATTATGGCCTTCAAAGAAAAACAAGCCCATGCATGAAAAAGCACCCAAATAAGTAAAAGTCTTCATAAGAGGTTTTCTCAGATTGCCATAATCGGCAATTCCTGACAGAATAGGTGAAATCAGCACGATAACTAAAAATGAAAATGACAAGGCATAGGAGTATAGCACTGTGTTGCTGATTTCAAGCCCCATGAATGGAATGGTATCTCCATTGAAAGCCGATCTTGTCGAGGCATTGTAGTAAATGGGAAAAATTGCTGATGTGATTGTAAGCATGTATGCGGAATTTGCCCAATCGTATGCGCACCATGCGTTGATAGTTGTTTTGTCATTCATTGTAGATGTTGCTTTTTATATATTGTCTTTTATTCCTTATGATTGAATTTGACCTATTGGATTAATATAAGCGATAAAAAGTGTATTTTATTTTTATATTTGTTTATAACAATGCAATGTCATGAAAAAGAGAAATTTATGAAACATATTTTTACTTTTAAAGGTCCTGTCAAAGTCGTTTTTCTTTGGGCTTTGTTTGCGAGCATTTTCGCTGTTAATCAGCTCCATGGCCAAGGTTCTAGAAAACTAACTTACAAGGATATATATGATAATCCATATGATATCAACAATTTCTATTTAAAGCTGCAGCCTTTATACGCTGAAGTCTTTCTGACCAATTTCACTGCGGGATATGGCGGGGAGATTGAGTATTTTTGGAAAAACAAAGTGGATTTCATGGCTTCAGTTAGGACCGCTTACGCTCAGCAAACGGATATGGTAAAGGACTTGGCGGCTAAAAACAATAAAGTAGATTCTAATGTAAAGCCTTTTTTATATGCGGAAGCTGGCTTTAATATTCATTTGATTGATGGGTTGGAAAAGGGGAAAGCTAAGATGGTGCTTCATCGCCGCAATTATTTGAAATCAGTTAAATGGAAATCAAGAGTTCCCGATTATGTGGAGGTCCCTGCTGATGTAAGGCAGGTAATAGGCTTGCATTTGGGAGGTATGTATTATAACACAGGGATAAGGTTGGATCAAGTCTTGACGAAACAAAATTTGGTTTTGGGGCCTGTGCAGCAAGAAGGCGCTCCTGAGATAGTGTTGGATGGAAACTCGTCTGCGTTTGCCAATATGGCTGCGTCAGGATTTTACGCAGGGGTCCAATTGTCATGGATCAAAAATGTGATCATGAAGCCTTCTCGAAATTACGATATGCTGGTGGATGATTTGATTTTTGATTTGTTTATCGATTTGATTGTGATGCCTTCAATTCAAATTGATCCTATATTTTACAAAGGAGTTGAAATGGATTTGGAACCAATAGAAAGAAATAAGATTGGTTTCAGAGTTGGAGTGGCTGGAAAGTTTAATAGAAAATTTTCTTGGGGATATGGAGGTGAAATTGGTTATAGGCCGGGAGTTTCTCAGTTGGGATTCTATACACAACTTAAAGTTTTCGTTCCAGTGTTCGGTTCCAAGCCTAAGCAAAAAATCGAGGCTGTGAAGGAAGAATAATATTGCGCTTGAAGCTTTTTTATGGTGATATTATTTTGCTTTTTTACTTTAAGTAAAGAATTTTGTTTCGTTCATCTTCTTTAATCAGAATTTTAAGCCACCATAAAAGGTGGTTTTTTTATTTTTGAAACCAATTTGAAGTATTTTTTTAGCAACTATTGATAATTTTATTTTTTATTAATGTCAATTATGTATTTATTTTTTTGTTTCATTCGACAGATAGTTTAGTTGTTAAATTTTTACAAAATTAACCAATTCTTAAATATATTTTAAAAAAAGCCTTGAAAAAGGCGATTTTATTAGAATATAGATAAAATGACGCAGGTCATTAAAGCCTGAAAAGTGATAAAATTATTCATTTGAGTGATAATAAAATATTGTAAAAGTTGTGATTGATAATATTTTATCTTAAGTTTGAGATACTTAACAAACAATTTTTAGTCCATTATTTATGAGTAAAGCACGTAAAATGAGTAAAAATCTACTATTAAGTTGGATTTTTGTTCTTCTAACAGTTGGGTCTACATGGGCTCAGGGAAGAACAGTTACGGGAACGGTGAAGGAGACTTCCGGAGAGCCGTTGCCAGGAGTTAGTGTGGTTGTAAAAGGAACAACCAATGGTACTATCACAGACCTTGAGGGGGCGTTTTCAATTAGTATTGATGAACCGGAAACCGCAGTATTGGTTTTTTCATTCATCGGTTTGACAACGCAAGAAGTGACAGTTGGAAATCAGACGAAGTTCGATGTTGAAATGACGTCAGATGTGAAACAGTTGGATGAAGTTGTAGTAACAGCCCTTGGAGTTGAGAGAGATGAAAGGTCTCTTGGATATTCCGCTCAACAGCTTAAAAGTGAAGATCTGACACAGGTTAGAGAAACAAATATTGTCAATTCTTTGTCTGGTAAAGTTGCAGGTGTTCAGATTAACAGCAATAGTAATATGGGAGGGTCCTCAAGAATCTTGATAAGAGGGGCGAGTTCTATTACAGGTAATAACCAACCGTTATTTGTGGTTGATGGAGTGCCATTGGATAACTCTAATTTTGGAACTTCCAATCAGGCTAGAGGAGCTGGAGGGTATGATTATGGTAATGCTGCTCAAGATATAAACCCTGATGATATTGCCTCAATGACTGTACTTAAAGGTGCGGCAGCGGCTGCCTTATATGGATCTAGAGCTTCAAATGGTGTAATTGTTATTACTACAAAGTCAGGTAAAGGAAAGAAAGGAATTGGAGTTTCAGTGAATTCAGGTGTGACATTTGAAAAAGTAAACTTATTGCCAAGTTATCAAAATGAGTATGGAGGTGGTACTTCTGAAGAGTTTGCAATTGATCCTGAATCAGGTTTACCTGTTGTGAATTTTTACGCGGATCAATCTTGGGGACCTAAATTACAAGGTCAACAAGTAGTTCAATGGCATAATATATATGATTATGAACAAGGTTTGACAAGCCAACTTACTACTAGTCCTTGGGTTGCTAATCCAGATAATGTTAAAGATTTTTTTCAAACAGGTGTAACATTAACAAATAATGTAGCTGTTCAGGGAGGTAATGATGAAGCTAACTTTAGATTGTCTTATACTAATAAGGATATTACTGGAATATTTCCAAATAGCCATATGAGTAGAAATACTTTTAATTTTGCAGGTTCAACGAAGCTAAATGATAAATTGACAGTAAATGCCAATGGTAGTTATGTGTCAAGCAGAGCGAAAGGAAGACCAGGTACTGGTTATGATGATGGTAACGTAATGCAGCAGTTTAATCAGTGGGGACAAAGACAGTGGAGCAATGATTTGCATAAGAACTATAAAAACCCAGACGGTAGTCAAAGAAGTTGGAATAGAAGTAGTATTGATAACCCAGACCTAGTTTATTCAAATAACCCATATTGGGTTCGTTATGAAAATTTTCAAGATGATGATAGAGAGCGCTTTTTCGGTAATGTTGGAATGAATTATAAGATTACTGAAGAAATTTCTGTTTCAGCTAAAGCAATGACAGATTTTTATACAGATTCTAGAAGAGAGAGGTTAGCTGTTGGATCGATTCGAACAGATCAAGCACAAGGTAGAGGATATTACTCTGAAGATGTCATTAGAGTTAAAGAAGATAATTATGAGTTCTTAACTAATTACAATAAAACATTTGATAATGAGATTTCATTGAATGCATTTGTGGGTGTGAATAGAAGAACAAAGTCTTACAGAAGAAACTATGCTGAAACACAAGATGGTTTAAGTGTTCCTGGTTTATATACTTTAACAAATTCGGTTGGTTCTGTAATTCCGATAGATGATGGATATGATAAGATTGTGAATAGTGTATTTGGAAGTGCTTCCGTTGGTTGGAGAAATATGGTTTTCGTTGATGCAACTTTTAGAAACGATTGGTCTTCAACATTGCCAACTGAAGGGGGACAAAATTCATTCTTTTATCCATCTGTAACTACTTCATTTGTATTTAGTGAGTTAGGCTCTTTGGCAAATTCAAATTTGCTGTCATTTGGTAAATTGAGATTTGGTTGGGCAAGTGTTGGTAATGACACAGACCCTTATAGATTAGCTCAAACTTATCCTGCAAATCCTCAAGGTGGTTTTGGTGGAAACCCAATTTACACGACACCTAATACAATGAATAATTCTGAGCTGAAACCTGAAACTACTGAATCTTTCGAATTAGGTTTAGACTTAAGATTTCTACAAGATCGAATTGGATTGGATGCGACAGTTTATAGCTCAAGATCTTATGATCAAATTATACCAGTTCAAACATCTGCTGCTTCAGGATTCGTCTATAAGTATATCAATGCTGGTTTGATGACAAATAAAGGTGTTGAATTAATGTTGTCAGGGACTCCGATAAAATCATCTGGAGGCTTCCAATGGGATGTTGTTGTAAACTGGGCAATGAATAGAAATAAAGTAGTTGAGCTTGAAGATAATTTAGAAACTCTTAGGTTGGGAACAGCACCATTTGCTGTTACAATTGAAGCTGTAGAAGGAGAATCATATGCGACTATTTATGGAACAGCTTATCAAAGAGATGAAAATGGTAATAAGATAGTTGGCGATGATGGTTTGTATTTAGCTACTGAAGAAAAAGTTGCTTTAGGGTCTGCTATGGCTGACTGGACAGGTGGTATAACTAATAGCGTATCATATAAAGGGTTTACATTAACTGCTGTAATTGACGGTTCATTTGGAGGAAAGATCTTCTCAACAACTAATATGTGGGGTAGGTATTCTGGTATGTTTGAAGAAACGACTGCGAATAACATTAGAGAAACAGGGATTGTGGCTGCTGGTGTAAAGCGAGATGGTTCTGTTAATGATATTAATGTTGATGCAAAAAGATACTTTCAACATGATAATGGATATAATATTGCAGAAGCTGATGTTTATGATGCAAGCTATATCAAATTGAGAGAAGTTAGTTTGGCATATAAAATACCAAATAAGTTGATTTCTAAGGTTGGAATTCAGGATATGGTATTCTCTGTTGTAGGTAGGAATTTAGCATTGCTTTATAGTGAAGTGCCTCATATTGATCCTGAGTACGCAGTTTCTTCAGGTAATGTTCAAGGTTTGGAGGGTGCTGCTACACCGATGACAGCTTCTTGGGGATTTAACTTGAATTTTAAATTTTAAGATTGCAAAGATCAAGCGTTTTGTGGATTGAAAACGCTTGATTGACTTAAAGTTGTCTCATTAATATTAGAAATAATTATGAAAAGAATATATAAAAAGTGGTCTTTGGTATTGTTTTCGGCTTTAACATTAACTGCCTGCAATGATGATTTTGATGCCTTGAATACAGACCCTGATAGACCAGAAGAAGTACCATCAGCATATTTGCTTACATCAGCTCAAAAAGGATTGATGGATGGAACATTAGATGAATGGAATAATGGTAGATTTGGTATGCTTTGGTCACAATATTGGGCACAACAAGAGTATACTGCAGAATCAAGGTTTAAGCTAAGGGATGGATCTATTAATAATATGTGGTCTGAATATTATGCAGGTCTTGATGGCTCTACTGTAAAACTTGGAGGTGTGATGGATCTTGTGAAAATAATGGAGCAAGAAAATGCAAAACCAGAAGAAGGTAGAAATGAGAATATGATAGCAGCTGCTCGTATCCTTAAGGTTTGGATGATGCAAAACATTACTGATATTTGGGGAAATGTACCATATTCTGAAGCTTTTCAAGCTGAAAGTGGAATAAGCAATCCTGTTTATGATTCTCAAGAATTAATTTATGCAGATCTTTTGAAGGAATTAAAAGAGTCTTTTGCTCAATTAGACCCTGCTGGAAAATTAATTGATGGAGATGTAGTATATTCTGGGGATCCAAGTAGTTGGCAAAAATTTGCTAATGCACTAAGGTTAAGAGTTGCAATTAGGATGGCTGATGTTGATGAAGCTACTGCAAGAGCTGAAATTCAAGATGTGTTACAGTCGGGTGTTTTATTTTCTGGTGTTTCAGATGAAGCTTCATTTCCTTATATGGATAGCCAGCCAAATAATAACCCATTAAGTCAGTATTTAGGGGGGCGTTCTGATTTTTCACTTTCAGAAACTATGGTAAATGAAATGTTGCCAAAAATGGATCCAAGGTTGCCAATATATGCAAACCCTGCTGTAGATTCAGATCAATTTGTAGGAAGACCTTATGGTCAAACCGATGATGAAGCTGCTCAGATGGCTAAAACTTCTGTTTCTCAACCTGGACCAGGTTGGGTTGGAGCATTGCCAGGAGTTTATATTTCATATTCGGAACAACAATTTATTTTGGCAGAAGCAGTTCTTAGAGGCTTCATTGCAGGAGATGCATTGACTTATATGAAAAGTGGTGTTAGGTCTTCTATGGAGTTTTGGGGTGTTGATGTAAGTGAAGCAGATGTTTATGTTGATGCTGTTTCTTTAAATCAATCAACTTGGAAGAATGATTTAGGTTATGAAAAGTGGGTTGCATTATATGGTCAAGGCCAGCAAGGATGGATAGAATGGAGGCGATTGGATTTTGGTATATTGATTTTGCCAGTAGGAGGCATTCATGAAGGAGCGCTATCTGATGATATGATCCCTGTTAGGGTTACTTACCCAACAAATGAACAGACCCTTAATAGAATAAATTGGACAAACGCTATTCAAGACCAAAGTTCTTCAAATGGGTGGACTGGTGATCGTTTAGATGGAAAAGTTTGGTGGGATATTAATTAAAAAGTAATATAAGATCGTAAAAGGCTTGCCATTTGGCAAGCCTTTTTGTTTTACAAAAGTCTTAAGCTTTTTGTGTAATTTATATTCGGGTTCTTTTGAGCGAAGTTGATGTCCATCAATTCCGTTCCCGGCACATTTTCATAGAATCCATCCAATGCGAAATTCTTGTCTTCCATGCCAACTCGGCCTATAGTGATAAGAATGTTGGTTCTCATTACTCCGCCACCATTTGGATAAGGCTCGCCAAGAATCTTGATTTTCTTGATTTCCAAAGGCTCGTTTGGTTTCCACCATGGTGTCAAGATTTGAGTGAAACGTCCCGAGTAGTCGTTAAGCACGACTGTAGAATCCTCAGTTGGATGTCTTTCGAACTTGATCGCTTTGTAAGGCACTTCGTCGATCATTTGATTGTAGCCATTATAGATGTTATGCGCTGTTAAAGAATCATGCTCCAAGATTTTATGCTCGAACAGACCTTCCGCGTATACTTCGATTCCATCTACATTGACGATTAGCTTTCTTGATAGTTCTCCAGATCTTTCTTTGCTTCTCTTTGAAGTGAATCTTACATTGTAGCCCTCATGGTTTTCGATAGAAGGGAATGTAATGTAAACCTTCTCGTCGGCCTTAGTTACAATCGTTTGCTCGCTGATCAATTGGTCGTTCAAGTCGAAGATTTCAACAGTCACTTCACCGTAGTGAATTACATCATCAACGAAGAAGTCAACATATACAGGGATATCTCCAGTGATTTTCGCTTCAACCTCTGCGCTTACCGTGTCCACGTCCTCTCTTGGCATATCGCCTTGATACTTCACTACTTCAGCTTGTATCACTGTTGGTTGGTCAACTTCTGTGCTGAACGAAACAGGTTTAGCGTCTTTCAAGTAATAAAGCGGCTCAAGATTTTCATTGAGAAGCTCTAGTCTGATAAGCTCATAATCCTTAGGCGCATCCAATTTCAAACTGAAATTAGGATCTGTGATTCTACAAATACCGTCATTATCTACTTTCGCGATTAGAGTTTGAGCAACTACTTGCACGCCGTCATGAAAAATATTGTAGCCGATATAAGTAACCTCATTGTATACGGGCTTGATAAATGGAGATTCATTGGCTGATCTTCCGCTTATCTTAGCAATATCAGGTTGATTGACTACGATTTCGAAAAGGGTGTTTTGATTTTTAGTAGTAGCGGCTTGTTCCTCTATCTGATTCTGGCAGTTTGTGAAAAACAACAATACTGTCAGATAACTTAGAAATTTAAGCGTTTTCATTGGTTTTGTTTGAAAAGTTGTAAAGTAATTAAAAAAATTATCGATAATATTTTCCTTGTTTGCATGCTGATGCAAATATTATTGATTTTTTGTTTTGAAAAAAAAACTTTAATTAGCCAAGATGTAAGAATATTGAAGAAATTCTATTGTATTGATTGATAGTCTATTATATAGAGGCTTTTATTCATTGGAATTGCACTATGTTACCTCTATTTTTTTATTTCAAGTATGTAATATTAATTGTTTTATTAAAGAAAAATCATGACATTTTGTGAAATTTTGTTTGGCGATAATGGTTGATTTGGAGTAAAAGTTTTGATAATAAAGTTTTAAAGCTGGTTTCCCCATATAAGATTTTTTAGGAGCAAGATTTTTTTGAGGGTGGTTTGCTATGATGAGCCTGAAACTATATTTAATGTGTTCATTTGATGGATTAGTTAGGGTTTAATATTTATGCAACTCTTTTGAAAAGCGAATTTATAGAAGGAGGGACTTATTATAAATGCTTTAACTTTATTAGCTAGTATTGTGAATATGAATAAAAGCTGGAAAATATTAAACTTGATTAACTATTTGGATTTCAAGTTTGCAAGTCATTTTAAAGTCAAAGATTTTTGGGAAGCAGATTTGGAAACGATTGGTTTCTTGAATTTGGATGATTCAAAAATGATATATGTGTCCACATTAAAAAGTGATAAAACTTTTTTGTTTCTGTAGAAGGTGGAAATATAAATACTGACAATTATAACACAATCGCTGAATTTGAGAATATTGAAATAGATCAGTTGCATGATATTTTTAAGGTGCATTTGGGAATTAATGCAAATGCATAGCTTTTTAAACTACTTTTATAATTTGATTAATCACTATGAACTTGTCTAAAAATATATACATAAGAATAATTTTGCTAGCAACGCTAAATATCTTGATATTTATAGGGTTGGCATATGCTTCTATATTTTTCGAATTTTTGGTTCTTGGCTGGGGAGCGAGTGCTAATGCTCCGGAGTTTAATATTGATTTGACATCCATAAGTCAGATTTGTATTCTTGGATATTTAGCTTACTCTAAGAAAAGAATTGATGTTGCATTCATTGGGTTGATTTTATTGGGCATGTATTTATTTTTGAGGTTTGAGTTAGGATTAAATTAAAAAATCAGCCATCAATAAATGATCTTATTGACAGCCGATTATTATCCCTTCAATACAGCTAATGGCGAAAGTTGTACAACAATTTCGGCAAGGTCCTTTTGATTTTCCATGACTTCGTCGATGTTTTTGTAGGCGCTTACCGCCTCGTCAAGATCGCTTTTGTTTCTTACGGCATGTACGATGCCTTTGTCATTCAGGTATTGAATTTCTTCTTTCAGATCCAAAGTACGCTGAGCTTGCTTTCTGCCCAGCTTTCTTCCTGCACCGTGAGAACAAGATTTGAAACTTTCAGGATTTCCCAATCCTTTGACGATATATGAACTCGTCCCCTGGGATCCTGGTATCATGCCTAGTTCGCCCTCAAAGGCAGGAGTTGCTCCTTTACGATGCACGAGCACATTTTCGCCAAAATGGTTTTCCCAAGTCGCCAGATTGTGCGATTTATTGATCATTTCTCCTGTTTCAAATTCTCCCAAGACAGCTTGCATAGCTTCTACTAGACGCTCCATCATTAATTTTCTATTGGCAAGCGCAAACTCGATGCAATAGTTCATTTCTTTAAGATAGTTTTTGGCTTCGGGAGTTTCAATGGGTAAAAATGCCAAATCCGTTTTCTTGTCCACTACTGAAAAGTACCTTTCATTCAGACGCTTTGCCAGCTTGTTATAATGGTCTGCTACTTTAGCGCCAAGGTTACGGCTTCCAGAGTGAATCATCAGCCAAATATGTCCGTCAGAGCCTTGCTGGATTTCCACAAAATGGTTGCCTCCTCCCAAAGTTCCGATTTGCTTCAAAGCTTTGTTGTAGCCTTGCGAGACGATTTCCAAGCTGTCAGCTCCTTCTGGCATTCGCTCTTCTCCTTGAGATTCTTTATGCCAATTCATTCCAACAGGAATTCGTTTACGAGCTTCACCCAAGATCGCTTTAAGATTGTCTTTTTCTATATTTTTAAGGCTCGTTGGCAATGCGCACATCCCGCAACCGATATCAACGCCGACAGCATTGGGCACTACTACTTCCTTGGTCGCTAATACCGAGCCTATAGGCATGCCATAGCCTTGATGACTGTCCGGCATCAATGGAATATGTTTGAATGCAAAGGGAAGGTTCGCAAGGTTTTTGGCTTGCTCTAAGGCGCCGTTTTCTATATCATCCAGCCAAAGTTTGATTGGCCGTTTTTCCGTGCTGATTACTTTTTTCATGTACTTTGTTTAAATAAAATGTCTTTTACAAAATAGAAGCATTATTGCGCAATCTTTTTGCGTAGTAAGAAAAAAATGAACTCCTTTTAAAAATAGAATTGAAAATTGAATATAATCATGTTGGTTTTTGACTTATTTTTACAAGATTAATGATATGTTTGATAAATGAAGTAAAATTATATTTTATTGTTTTATTATTACGTCTTGAATGTAAGATGGTGATATGAGATTAATAAAAATGACAATACTTTGTATTGTATTATTGTTTAGTTTTTGTGAAAATGTATATGCTCAAGAGGTGAATCAGAGTTTTGAAGCTGATTTTGGTATTTCTCTTCCACAACATAAGGATATAAATCAGTCTATGAATTTGGCATTTAATGGCACAGTTGGATTGGATATAAATGTATTGAAAAGGAAGTTGTTCATTAAACCAGAGTTCGGAATAAAAAGATCTTCAAAGAAAGTTAATTCAATTTATACAAGAAGCTCAGGGACTCTTTATGAGGTATTGACTCATTGGAATTTAGGAGCAGAAATGAGCTATAATATTTTTAAAAGAAACTCATTTGAAATACGACCAACATTATCATTAAAGCATAATTATGTGAAAAATTATTTTACCTATACCTATTATTCTGATGAATTGAAAACTATTGGAATAACTGGTAAAAAAACAGCGAAGTCGAAACACCTTTTGGATGGTATGGGACTTTCAATGGTATCAGGTGTGAAAGTGAGATATGGTCGTTTATTTTTGAAAGTTAATTATGAGATTTTTCGACCATATTTAGAAATAGATTATGATGCTATTTATAATTTGGAACATAGGCAAGTATATGAAGAGAAGAGTAAAGTAAGGTATAATATAGATAATATTTCTTTGACTTTAGGATATTCTTCGCCTATTAAAAAAAGACCGCCAATTATAAAAAATGATGCGAGATACAATAATTGAAGCACTTAAAAGAGGATAAATGCATAGAGGTATTAATTTAAATATTGTTGTTTTTTTATGTTTGTTATGTTGCTCATGTGGAGATTCAGAAGATTTAGTTTTTGATAAAGTAAATTCTTTGTATGAAACAGTTACTATTAATCCAGAAATTGAATTGTTAACAGAAGGTCAAGATCTTTACGCTCGATTAACTAATGATTCAATAATTTATGGGTATGCAAATGGATATTTCTTTACCACTAATAATTGGTTTGAAAGTTTTGACACACAAACTTTGGACGATGAAATTATACTTAATGATTATCCATTAATTTATATGGATGAGGAATATGCTTTTTTTCTAATTAATCAAAACTATAAAACTAAATACCTTAGCTTTATTTACACTGTAGATGGAGGTGATAGTTGGGAGGATATAGAGTTTCGTTTAAATGTAGGAGAAAGTCTCAAGTCTTACAAACTTGTAAAAGATAGAGTTTATTTGCTTGTTAGTGAGAATAAAGAGGACAGTAGAATTTATGAATATGATTTTGTTAAAAAAGAAAAGAGATTAATAAATTATTTTGAGAATCATTTGGGAATTGATGTTCATGCAAACTCATCAGGCGCTATTTATATAAGCTTGATTAATAAAAGTCATAGTAGTTTTGAAGAGGATAATACTATTTATTATTCTCTAGATTTTGGAAGAACATGGGAACAGAGTTTATTTGCTAATCCTGAAAAAAGAGAGATTATTTTTGTGAATAGCGATGGAGAACAATTGTTTTTAACAGATGGGGCTGCAATATATAGAAAGGTTGGAAATGAATTTGAAGAAATAAATATTAAAATCATTGATGGAAAGAATATAAGCAAAGTAATTCAATTAGATTCTAACTATTTAATGGCTTATGCTGCGAATGATATTTACATTTCTAATGATTCCGGGGCAACATGGGAGCATTTTTTTTATTTGCAAAATATTTTAAACGTATCTTTTATTAACAAAGAAATAGGAATTGTGAATTCAGGAAATGTTTTAATGATGACAAAAGACGGAGGAAAAACATGGGAAAAAATAATTTACCCATATTTTTATCAAAATAATTAATAAATATCATCTATTTAACATGTTTCTTAGTCTCTCTAATACTGATTTTCTTCTTTTTCTTCTCCGGTTGAGGATTTTGATTTTTATACTTTTTGGACGAATTGTAGTGAATCGATTCGGCCGAAATTCTATGTTTTTATGAATGTGGTTATCGTCTTGCAATGCGGAGAGCAAATCTTTTGCTTCTCGTTGAATCTTATTGATTAATTCTTTTTTCGAATACCCATAGAATTCATATTCGCTAAAATCATATAAATGATACCCAAATCGTTTGATCCATTCCATATCGTTATTTTTCCAATCCAAGCAAACTTGAAGCAAACGTTCTATCTGACTTTCATCTTCAGTGATTTTATTGAGTATGTGTTTGATTTTGAATAATTCAAATTCATTTTGGTCAAGGTGTTCTAGAATAGTCTTTTCAAATTCTTCTTGAATTCCTTTGTCTTGGTAATCCATGCTGTAAAGATTCAAGAAAAATAAATCCTCAGCAATAAGGTTGTGGTATTGGCTTTGGTTAAGCAGCCAATGCTCAAAGTAGGTGAAGGAAAGATCTCCAACAGCAGTGCTGAAGATCATTTCCTTAAGGTTATGGTCTATGTTGAGTGTTGTTTCTATATTCAAAGGCAATATTGGGTTTGTAGTTTTTTATAATTTTAGGTTTCTGGTTTTTTACTTTGCAGTGCCAAACATTCCTCTAAGCTGGTCGATGATCTGGCCTCCGTTGGATAGTGTAATTTCGCTGATTTTCTCAGAGATTTTTTCCACGTATTCCATTTCTTTGAGCTTGAATAGCATCGGGTTGTCTTCCATTAGCTTGGCGGTGTTGAGCAAGCTTCTAGTGGATGCTGTTTCTTCTCTTCGGGTGATGATATTCGCTTGAGCTTTTTTCTGAGCGATCAACACCTGATTCATTATTTCCTTTACTTCTCCCGGCAATATCAGATCTCTTACTCCGCAATCAAGAATTCTTACGCCGATTTCTTTGGTCTTCGCAGAAAGATGGTTGATGATAAATTCAGAGACCGATTCTTTTTTTGCCAATAGTTCGTCCAAAGGCAAGGTACCGACATATTCTCTCAGAGCAAGCTGAAACATTTGATATAATTGAGTTTCAAATTCCTTGGTCTTTTCTCTCGCAAGATAAATATCATATACTTGATATTGCGCCGAAAAGTTAATCCTCAGATTTACCTTGTCTTGTGTCAAAATCTCTTGTCCTGAAATCTCCAATGTTTGAGTTCTGGTATCTATGCGTTGGATTTGAATATTTTTGCTGTTAGACCAAAAATAATGAGCTCCTTGTTTTAATTCTGAATCCAATTTTCCATCAATGTAAAGCAATGCCTTTTCAAAGGGTTGAATTTCAATTTCTTTAGTCAAAAGCTTTAATGCCATGGTTTTTAATACGTTCAAGCTGATCTCGGCTGGAACTCTAGCTTCTTTCAAATCACAATATTGAAATGAATGGTTGGCAATACCTTTCCAATATGCGTATTTTCCAGCTCTCAATACTTCGCTGAAGGCACCGTCTTCATATCGAAGAACAAGTTGGTCGTCATTGACTTCAATTACTTCTATAGCGTTTTTGAAATCGTCATGCTTTAGCAATACATTTAGAGGAATGTCGCTTTGGAAAGGCTTCGCCATATTATGGATTTCCACTGAATCATTAAAGCTAATCCAGTGCTTTCCTGCTTTCAAAAGTTTATTGAAATCTCCACTTTTGAAGATCATTCCTATGTTTCCTTCATTGATTTTTATTGGTTTCATTTTATATAAGTATTATGTTGTTACACATTAAAAAGAACAAAACGGTGCATTATCATTTTCAATTCATGGAAAAAGGCTTAAGAAAAAAGCTCATTTTATTGTCTGTATGAATCGAATCAAAAGAGAATAAAATTTCTTTAGACGGTATCCGCTATTTTCTGACGAATTAAAAATTGCTTTGAGCCGTTTGCTTAAAGCCGATAATGCAAAGCCTTGTTCTTTAGGTCAATAAATTGAAGTCATAGACTTCCGAGTCATCAAATTTGCAATTTGAGGTGTCTACCAATTCCACCACTCCTTCGAGAGGAGGTGGGATTTGAACCCACACGACTATAAATTTAGCTGTTCTAACCTGCTGAACTACCTTGACCATAAGTCAAAGGGAGGATTCGAACCTCCGACCTGCTAAGCCAGAGAACCAACTTCCACAATCAGGAAAATCCTAACCTACCGGCGGATTCCTTGATGCTGTACAGAAACATCCGATTGTTTCCTTGATTCATTACAAAGTTGAAAAGCCAATGCGCAATCTTTTTGCGCAGTAAAA
The DNA here is from genome assembly GCF_036492635.1 of Aureibacter tunicatorum. Taxonomy (GTDB): domain Bacteria; phylum Bacteroidota; class Bacteroidia; order Cytophagales; family Cyclobacteriaceae; genus Aureibacter; species Aureibacter tunicatorum. The sequence goes on along the minus strand of NZ_AP025305.1, from coordinate 3,828,902 downwards.
AAAAATATGTAATTTCTTTAAATTTTCATTTTAAACAGCTTTCATTCATGTCTCAGAGCTGATTTTTTGTAAAAAAAATATTTATGCCGGCAAATAGAAACGCACTAGTGCGCTATAAGACTATTGATCAATGTTTGAAAAATCGCTTCAGGCAATGGACCTTGGATGACTTGGTGGAAGCTTGTTCGGAAGCATTGTACGAATATGAAGGAATAGACAAAGGAGTGAGCAAACGAACAGTACAGCTTGACATTCAGATGATGCGAAGTGACAAGCTGGGGTACAATGCTCCGATCATTGTCAAAGACAGAAAGTACTATACTTATGAGGATCCGAATTATTCGATTACAAATATTCCGCTGACAGATCAGGATTTGCGCAAGCTATCCGATGCGGTGGATATATTGAAGCAGTTCAAAGGGTTTACGCAAGTGCAAGAATTGTCGGGCATGATACAGAAGCTGGAAGATTCTGTTCAGTCCAAGCGAGATAATCAAATGCCGATTATTCAGTTTGAGACCAATAATGAATTGAAGGGCTTGGAGTATCTAGAACCCTTGTATGAATCTGTATTGCATAAAAGATCCATAAAGCTGACTTATAAATCATTCAAAGCCAGAGAGGAAAGCACTTTTGACTTTCATCCGCAGTTATTGAAAGAGTTCAGGAATCGTTGGTTTGTGCTTGGGTTCAAGAATGCAAAGCAAAACCCCATGCTGTTGGCATTTGACAGGATTATCAATTTGGATAATAGTGAATGTGATTATATAGGCAATACGCGTTGGGATTTGGTTGATTACTTCAAACACGCGATCGGAGTGAGTGTCGAATATGAGCCGAAGATTGAGCGTATAGAACTGTTTGTGGAAAAGAAACACGCTCCTTATGTATTGACCAAACCAATTCATCATTCGCAAAAGAAGGTTCGAGATCTTCCTGGAGGAATTGTAGTTTCAATGTATTTACAACTTAACTATGAATTAGAAAAAGAGATATTGGGTTTTGGAGAGGCGATAAAAGTCTTAAGGCCGGCGAGATTGCAGAAGAGCATCCAGAAGCGATTGATGCTTGCCAACAGGCACTACCAGTTTAATATTAATGGAGAAGTTATCAATGAAGCTTTCAAGCGTGTTCAGCGAAAAGGTTATGCCAGTATTGACGAGTTTTATACCATACAGGAAATCCAGCAAATTCGCACATTTGTCAACTGTCGGGTAGAATGGGAGAAGCCAGTGCTTTTGCATATTGACCGGCCAGAGTCGCTGGCGATTTTGTTCAATGATAATCTGCAACGATTTATAGATGTTGGTTTAGGGAATTCGACAGAGATTATTGCAGCCTTGTTCTATCAGAATGCTCTTAGAGACGATCATCACCAGTGGCAAAAGCATCATCAGATACCGGACCGTATGGAAGAGGAAGAGATTATCTGGAGAGATGTTACCGATGAAGAATACAGAAAGCTTCATGTATTGACGATTTTCTTTGATCATGTGGATGAAAGCACGGGAGCCATACATGTGAAGCCTAGAAGCCATTGGGATCAAGAGGAGGAAGAGTTAGATGACAAGACAGTGGTTTGCGCGATGCGTCCCGGCGGAGTGCATATACAGCATGCCAAGACGACGTTTAAATATCATCTGGAAGACGAAGAGAGGGAATTTAGAGCTGTTAGGTTGTATTTGATATGATGATGAGTTGCAATCTTATGAAATTTATAAGTGTGTTATTTGTTGTATTTATTTTACATGGATGTATTCGAAAAGTTTCTTCTTGTCGTTATGACAAAGAAATGCCTGTAACATTTGACTTCAAGGCTGAAGTTAATTTCGGAATTTACAAGATTGATACGTTTACCGATTCTTTAACATATAAATTTGATTGGGATCAAGATACCACGATAAGTTTCGTCATTGGTCTGGATTTTAAAAAAGAAATTTATCAAGATCTTGTTGATATTGATATTTGTAAGTATCCACATAGTTATGCTCCGACTACTACATTATATATAACTCCGCATACTGATTATTACCTTGAATATAGGTTTAAAAATGACACGTCTATTATTGATTGGAGAGTTCACTCAGAGTCGAATGAAGTTAATGCGAAGAGATTAAGGAAAGTATTTGAAAAAATCACAAAATATATTGGCGGCTGTGATCAGATTAAGCTTCTTCCTGATTGCCAATTAGTGTTTTTTTAGACGAAGTGAGTGATGGCCTTATTTTATGTGCATTTTCGAAAGTTTTTGTAGTGTGCTTAAAATTTGAAAAGAACGAATCAGAACATGCAGTCCGACTGATTCGTTTTTGAAAGGTTTAGTTTTATTTCATAGGAGTGTAGCGATCTTTTTGATCAAACAATGTGAGATCTTTGTAGCCAGCTTTGATTTTAGCCGAATGAATTTCCCCTTTTTTGATAAAATATGAGTCGCCTTTTTTAAGTCTAAGTACTCTGCTATTGATCGTTAACTCCATTTCTCCATCCAGTACAATGCCCCATTGAGCATTATGGGAGTGAGGAGGAATCACTGCGTCTGATTCAAACTCCATGAAGATAAATTGTTGTTCTCCAGCTTGAATAAGCTTTGAAAAGACTCCTGCCACAGCGATGTCAGCAGAGGGGAATTTCGAAAGTAATGGATTTTCATTTATCATATTGTTCTTGTCTAAGTATCTCAGTTTTATAACTGATATTATCGGAATTGTTCATATAAGCAAAACTAGATAAGAGGATATTTTAAAACTTGTATATTCTTGCTATATAATCTGTTTTTGGTATTGCTTTGGGGTAATTCCGATGTATAGCTTGAAGTTTCGTGTAAAGTGAGCTTGATCATAAAAGCCTACTTGATGGCTTATTTCAGTAGCGCTATAATTGCTCTTTAAGAGCTCTCGGGCTTTATTCAACCGCAAGTTGATTAAGTATTGATGAGGACTTAAGCCTTTTTTTTTCGCAAATAGCCTGTTTAGGTGATAGGGGCTCATGCATGCGACTTTTGACAGGTCTTTCAATTCGATTTTTTGAGAATAGCGCGCATGAATATATTCCTCAACTCTTTGAATTGCAGAATGCGCATTGATGATGCTAGGGCTATGAGCTTTGAGTATTGAATGTGTTTTGAGCAAATAAGCTATGACTTCATAAAAATAGTTTTGCTTCTGTATAATATCAAAAGCATTGTTCTCCAGAATGTGATGCAAATGGATTAAGTTTCTTTCAACATAATGATCACGTATAAAAAACCGATCAAAAATACGGGCAGCATCAGGAATTTCAAATACTTGCGAAGATATATGCTCTATAACCTTGCTGTCAATGTAAAACATGCGGTAGCTAAATCCATCTTCATCAAGATTTTGACTATTGTGCACTGTAAATGGATTGACAACAGGTATATCGCCTGACACCATGTATTTGTCTTTTTTACGTTTGGGATCATAGGATTGAACGCCTCTTTCCATTACACCAATAGCGTATTCTTGGTGTGTATGGGCGTGAGTGTTTTGCGATAATATATTAGCGGACATTATCTCAACACCATCCAAGTCTTTGTCGATATGGAAGTTTAATTTATTCATTTGTTGTCGAAAGAACGTATTTGAGATTGTAAAATTATTATGACAACTCGTCTTTTAGCTATGATTTTTTCTCATTTTTTAAGTTTGTTTTTTATTAAAATAAATTTGAAATTCAATATAAACTATGTTCTTATTTGAAAAAGAATGATGTATCTGAACTAAATTAAATCAACATATGATACTTAGATTAATCGTATTTCTGTCCTTTAATTTCGGAGCTTTGGCATTAGGCAGTTATTTTACTGGCAAAGGAGTCTCTTCCGATTGGTATTCGGATTTGCTTAAGGCTCCTTGGACGCCTCCCGGTTGGATGTTTGGGCTTGCTTGGACTATAATCATGGTTTGTTTCAGCATTTATCTAGCTTATCTGTGGCCAAGTGTGAAAAGTAAAAATGTTTTGATTGCTCTTTTTAGTTTGCAATGGTTGCTGAATGTCGCATGGAATCCTACTTTCTTTTATTATCATAATGTATTATTAGCTCTGATTTTAATTGTTGCGCTTACAGTTTTAATTGGTTGCATTCTCTTTTTGTATTGGCCAGAGACAAAAGTGAAATTCGCGCTGATTCTTCCTTATTTCATTTGGCTTCTTATTGCTTCCTCCTTAAATGGGTACATATTTTTTAATAATTAAGAGAAGAGTGTAATGTATAGTACAATATCTGAATCGTTTAATAATACAAACTGGAATTACTTAAGGATAACTGATGAACTTATTAATAGTAGGTATAAATGGGTTAATGTATCACTTCCAATCGTAGATAATGAGCATTCATGGGCTCATGAACATAATATTATTAGATTATTTATTATAAGTAGAACATTTCTGTCTAAAGAGGATGCTGTGATTTGGATGAAAACTAAATCCATTTATAACTTAGATGCTATTCATCTTTCTTTGTTGGATCATTATTGCTGTCCAAAAATTAATATTCAAGATGATATTGATTCTCTAATTGATAAAGCCAATAACAAGAGTTTACTTATTTTTATTCAACTGGTGCTAGATAGATCATTGTTATGGTATGATCCAGAATCTGGATTGGGTTGGACTGGGTGCTTTCAGGAAATATTAAGAATTTCCTCTAAAAAACTACAGAGAAAAAGTATGCAAGAAGTGAGTAGGAGTGGGAATTTAGAAATTGAAGGTGTTGATTTTGTTTCACTTGAAGATTATACACATGTATTTTATAAGTTCAAAAATTTAATTAATGGTTTAGAAAGAGGAGAAGTTTATTACGATATACAAGTATTATCAAAACAGGTACATGGAGCGTTATTAAAATCGATGCAATTATTTTTTGAAGATAGTTATTATTGTCATATTCTATTACCTGAAATAGATTGGGAAAGAAAATTAAATGAAATTATTATACAAGAGACTGATTGGTGTAAATTTCAACTTAGTAGATTGTTTAACAAAGAGTGATAAGTTAACGGTAAAAGGTTTGTTAGCAATTTATATTTATGATATGGCTTCAATTAGTTTTATTAAACTCCAAATAGTTCATGGTACAGTCCTGATGACTAATTATTTTGTGGATATTGTGTTTATTCCAGTCATTGAATAAGTAATCAGTTAGAAAATATTCGTATTTTTCATTTAAGGAAATAGTTCCAAGGGATAGTTATAGCATATTGATACAAGGCTTTATCCTAGAATAGATTGTTAATTACTCCTATTTTTAAATATGAATAGATTTTTATCATTACTCATGTTATTTTCTGCATGCGCTATGATTGGGTGCAGCACGAGCAAAAAAGTTCAAGTAACATCAAAGCCTACAGTACAAAGAAAAGCAAGCTCAGGCAGTTATAATAATAAAGTACACAGGTATATCGATACATATTCTGATATTGCGATGAGCCAGATGAAAACCCACAAGATTCCGGCGAGTATCACTCTGGCTCAAGGGATATTAGAGTCAGGCAGTGGAGAGAGTGATCTAGCCAAGCGTTCCAATAACCACTTTGGAATCAAATGCCATTCGGACTGGAAGGGTAAGAAAGTATATCATGACGATAATCGCAAGGGTGAATGTTTCAGAAAGTACAATCATCCAAGAGAGTCCTTCAATGATCATTCCTTGTTCTTGAAGAAAAGTCGATACCAGTTTCTGTATAAATACAAGCCTCATGATTACAAATCTTGGGCGCATGGATTGAAAAAGGCAGGTTATGCGACTGATAGTAGATATCCGCAAAAGCTAATCGATCTTATCGAGCGTTATGATCTTCATAAATATGATCAACTGGTATTGAAAGGAAAAAGCAAGGCGCCTAAACAAGAAACTCCTAAGAAGACAAAGTCGAACAGCAGTGCTAAAACGCATACAGTAGCCAAAGGAGATACGCTTTATTCGTTGTCGAGAAAATACGGCATGTCCGTGGATCAGATAAAACGCCTGAATGGCTTGAAGTCTAATACCATCAGCATCGGGCAGAAGTTGAAGGTTAATTAGGAAAAAGCAGTGAAAAGCTATCATCGTATCAAAATCCATGATGTTTTTGAGTACATAGATCGTAATTTGAATGAGGATTTGTCATTGGAAGTATTGGCAAACCAAGCTAGCATGTCGCCTTATCACTTTCATCGTATTTTTAAGATGATTACAAGTGAAACTCCCAATGGGTATATTGTTAGACGAAAAATTGAGAAGTCGGCATCTGAGCTTGTTCATCATTTGACGAGTATTACTGAGATTGCTTTGATGTTTGGTTTTCAGGATAATTCTTCATTTACCCGATCTTTCAAAAAGTATTACGGCATGAGTCCTACAGCTTTCAGACTTGAGCATCCCAATAAGTTCTTAAGGATTAAAATGATAAATAGCAAGAATGGCCAAGTCTATCCTGATTCGGAACAATACATTTGTTTTATCAATGAACTAAAACAATGGATTATGAAAAATGCGAAAAAGGTAGGCATTAAGAATTTGCCAGCGATGCAAGTCGCTTATATCCACAGTATGGGGTTGGAAGAGTTGGGACGTAATTATCAAAAACTTGTGCAATGGGGAATGTCAGAAGGCTTAATGAATGATCAAAGCCAAATGATCACAATCTATCATGACAGCTTCAAGGTTACTGAACCTCATAAAGTGAGAATGGATGCTTGTTTGCTTCTTCAAAAAGAGCTAAAGCAAGCAAAAGAGGAGGTCAGACTAAAATTTATCCCTGAAGGAAAATTTATCGTCGGAAGTTTTGAATTAGGCATGCAGGAGTTTGAGCAGGCGTGGACTGGATTATTTTTATGGATGAATGAAAATGAATATCAAAAAGCGGATCGAGAGCCTTTTGGAATTTATTACAACGACTTCAATAGCCATCCAGAGAAGAAAGCGATAGTGGATTTGTGCATACCGATTAAGTAAATGAACTATTTTGATAAGATATCAAACAAATGAGACAAAGGAAATGTAAACCTATTGTTCAACTTACCTTTGAGCAAGCATTTATTTTGAGAGCAAATCAATTAATATATTTTCATGGATTACTTGACTTACATAAATAGTCATGCGATACCCAAGCTAAAAAAGCTGATGATGACGGAGGCGGAGAAGTACCTGGAGCTCCTTTCGATAAGTAAAAGCGATTGCTTGCTTAAGGAAGGCAGTGTTTGCAATTATTACTACTTTGTTGAGGAAGGCATCTTGAGGAATTTTTATACTAAAAAAGGAATAGAGGTAACTACAGGCTTTACGTTTCCCAATGACGTAGCGACGAATTTTCGAAGTTCTTTGCTCAAAAAGGAAAGTGATGAGACAATTCAAGCGGTTGTGGATAGCAAGGTGTATAGGATGAGCATTCAAGATTTTGAGATGATTAAAGACAAGTATCCTGAATTGAGGGAGATTCGAGAGACGTTGACTTCCGCCTACGTTTTATTGCTTGAAGAGCGATTGCACTCCATACAGTTTTGCACCGCGGCTGAGCGGTATCGTTTTTTGCTGGAGAATAATTCATACATTTTAAAGCAAATTCCACTGACTTATATCGCTTCTTATTTGGGGGTTACGCTGGAGACATTGAGCCGAATAAGAGCAAATGCTCGTTGATCTGATTATTTGATAATTGTCAAATGAATTCACTTTTATGAGCGTTAGCTTTGTGCTTCAATAACATCAGAAGTATGAAATCTATGATTCAAAGCCCTGGCTTGAAGTTAGCAAATAGAAATGATAAGCCGATCATCAAAAATATCTTAATAGACTCATTCAGGCATGATCCCCATATAATGTGGTTGATTGAGCAATCTCCTAAGCAAAATAAGCTTGAGCTTATAATGGATTATCTTATAGAAGATGCTTTCGAAGAAGGAGAGATTTATCTTACAAATGATAACATGGCGGTCGCTTTATGGAAAACGGAAAAAAAATCGGCATTAACGATTGGAGGCTTGAAGAGAGATTTTTCGTTTTTATGGAATATGGGCTTGGATTGCGTGATTCGGAATTTGAATAACAAAACCAATACCGCAAAGCAGTTCCCCAAAAATCAAGCGTTTTATTATTTGTATTCGATCGCAGTTTCTCCAGAAGCACAGGGGAGAGGCTTGGCTAGTCGTTTGATGAACCCTATGCTTGAAGAATGCGCAGTTAGAAACTTGCCGGTTTTCCTAGAGACGGGCAACGCCATGAATGTGGAGATATACAAGAAAAAAGGCTTTGTATTGACAGAAAGAATAGACCAAGGAAGTTTAAGCGTATACTATATGAAGTATTTTCCCAATTAGCTTAAAGGATGATGGTATAAGTTGTCTGATCAATATGACTTATGCCTTTGAAGTATAGTTATTTGGAAACTAAAAGCATCTTATAAGAATCGAAATGCTGGATAAACAGAATGATGTTGAATACTAAAGCGAATGCGGCTCCGCTAATTCCGTGGATATCAATTGATAGATGATAGAAGAATGCGAATATGGCTACTGGAAAAATGGCAAGTGTAGCTAAAGGCACTGCGATATTAGAGATTAGCAAGGTTCCAATAATAATCTCAAAGATGGCGATTCCCATGAAAAGATAGCCTGTTGTTTCGGTGAAGAGTCCAAGGTCTGAAACCTAGTTGAGTATAAGCTTGGACTGGTTAATACCGTTGGCGCCGAAGAATGTTAAAAAAGCTCCATAAAGAATTCTGATAATGCTGTTTGTTGCTCCCATTTTTTTGAATTTTGTTGTCAATCTGATTCAGAGCAAATTTTACAGTTGTTATCCGACATTTTTGGGTAATTATTTATTCATTTTGGTAAAAAAGGCATTTTTTGAAAAAGCTGTAAGCTTGTTTTTTTTCGAATTGCTGGTAGAATAAAATCAGCTTCAAATGTAAAAGGGTTAGAATTTTTGGAACAGAGCAATACTTTTGATTAACTGTAGTTGAATAAATTCATTTTTTAATATTTAATATAATAATTAAAGATAATAGATGTTTATGAATGACAAGTTATTATTATAGGCAATAGCTTGTTGATTGATTGTGTCTATTAACGGAGGCTGTCGCAGTGTTTTTACCTGCTTCAGTCTTTTTTAATTTGTACTTATATTGATTTTCAGTTAAATTATTGAGTGTTTAATGGGTTTAATATTTATTTTTTCAGATAAATTTATTGTGATTTTAGATGTTTTAATTGTTTTTTATGATATGATTTTTATTGATGAATTATGACTTTTATTTCAATTTAATTTGATATTTAACTCTTTAATTCATTCTAGCAATGATTAAAGCATTGATAATAAGAGTGTGAAATAGTTTTTAGTTATAGTTATATAAGAATATTTTTTTTAACTTTTTTAAAATCATGGTTAGCTTTATTGTTTTTAACAAAAAAGTATATAAATTGATATTTTTAGTTACTTGTGATGAGAATGAATTATCAATTTCATTAGAACTAAATATTAGATGCTTACGATATGAACATCGATTATTTGTATTATTTTATAAATCAGATTCATTTTTTTGGAAGGAATTCATGGCAGTAAATTTAGTAAAAGGGCAAAGATCTAATATCGAGACGAATAGCTTCAACGTAGGCTTGGGTTGGGATATTAATTCAAGAGGAGAGTCAGACCTTGATGTGACAGCATTTATGTTGGATGAGTCTGGCAATACGATTTCTGAATCATTTATTGTTTTTTATAATCAACTTGAATCGGCTGACAAGGCAGTCGTTCATACCGGAGATAACAGAACCGGCGATGGCGATGGCGATGATGAAGTGATCAGCGTTGATATCTCGAAACTTGATTCTAGAGTCGATCAGATAGTGTTTGTGGTGACGATACATGAAGCCGAAGAACGAGGTCAAAATTTTGGTCAGGTAAGAAACTCTTACATTCGTATCACAGATAAAAAGTCCAATGAAGAAATTATGATTTATGAATTGGATGAAGATTATTCCGTTGAAAAATCGATAGAGTTCGGAAGGCTGTATAAGCGTTCAGGCCAATGGAAGTTTGAAGCTATGGGAATTGGATACATGGAAGATTTAGGTTTCTTTGTTCAAAAATATGGATTAGAGGTTTAAGGAGTATTTTTAAGTATAATGGGAATAAAGTTAAAAAAAGGACAACGCGTAACGATGGGTCTTAACAAGCTGGGCGTAGGTCTGGGTTGGGACCCAAACACTTCTTCTGGTGAAGACTTTGATTTGGATGTTTCGGCTTTTTTGATTGGGTCCAATGGGAAGTGCGGCAAGCAATCCGATTTTGTTTTTTATCAAAGTGAATTAAGAACGGAGCCATTCAGCAGTAAATTCGCCAGCGATGATGATTGGAAAGCGAAGACAAGGCCGATGTCTTCAGACGGAGCTGTCTTGGGGTCATTTGATGATACTTCAGGAAACGAAAGCGATGGAGGCGACGACGAGACGATCAATATTGATCTTCAAAAGGTTAGCTCGGATACTCAAGAAATCATAATTGTGGTTACGATATATGATGCGGAATCTAGAGGACAAAATTTCGGGCAAGTTCGAAATTCATACATTCGCATATATGATGAGAACACAGGCAGAGAGGAATTGCAATACGACCTTGATGAAGATTACTCCACTGAGACTTCGATAGAGGTTGCTCGACTGTATCGTAGAGGTTCTGAGTGGAAGTTTGATGCTATGGGCATGAGTTACAACGAGGAGATAGATCACTTTTTTTATAAATATTGCGACCCAAGCTGGTTGGCGTAATTTTGACTAACAAATATGGCAGTTACATTAGTAAAAGGGCAAAAGATCAATTTGGTCAAGCCCGGAACAAGCGGAGCGAATACTAGCACGGCTCTGAAATCTTTTTGCGTGGGACTTAACTGGGGAGCTATAGAAATCCCTGCGGACGAGAGCTCATTTTTTGGAATAGTGAAAAAAGCAGTTGGAATGACAGGCAAAAAGGTTGAAGTTGACTTGGATGCCAGTTGTCTGATGGTTGATAAAAATGGCAAAGTCGTAGACTTTGTATTTTATGGAGACTTGAAAAGTAAAGACAGAGCCATAATACACAGTGGAGATGACTTGACAGGTGATATGGATGGAGATGATGGCTTGGACAATGAAGTTATCACTGTTAATTTGCCTAAGATCAATCCCGCCACCGAGCAGGTTTTCTTTTTCTTAAATAGTTATAAAAAGCAGGATTTTGCTGAAATCCCTTTTGCAAAGATTCGCATGTACGAAGGCACACCTTCCAAGGTTAATAAGGTTTTTGCGACATTCGATGTGGCTGGGGATAGTTCATATGCGGGGTATGTATCGATGATCATGGGCAAACTCTATCGACGCAATGGAGAATGGAAATTCCATGCAATTGGAGATCCTATCAAAGAGCGTGATTATAAACAGACGATTAATAAGATTCTTAAAGACTATGTATAATGCATGAGATATGGCCGCTTGTTGATTTTTCAGTTTCAGGCGGTCATATTTCATTTAGAGCGACTGGCTCAATATCGTATAGAAACATTAATCGGATAGTAAATAATTTTAGACATTCAATAACTAAACAATTAACAATGGCTATCAATCTTAAAAAAGGACAAAGGGCTAATATTGAAGCTCAGAAGTTTAATGTCGGTCTAGGTTGGGATGTAAGTCGCGGTGCGGCTGCAAGCGCTGACTTAGATGTTGTGGCTTTCATGATCGATGAGGAAGAAAAGCTTATTTCTGATGACTTCATGATTTTTTATAATCAATTAAAATCGCCTGATGGAGCTGTGACGCATTCAGGTGATAACCTGACGGGAGACGGAGATGGAGACGATGAGACGATCATGATTGATTTGGGCAATATTGATTCGCGTGTTCAGCAAATTATATTCACTGTGACTATCCATGAAGGAGAGGAAAAAAATCAAAATTTTGGACAGGTTAGAAATTCATATATTCGAATAGTTGACTCGTCATCCAAGGAAGAAATGATGATTTATGAGCTTGATGAGGATTATTCTGTAGAAACTTCGATAGAGTTCGGCAGATTGTATAAGCGATCAGGTCAGTGGAAGTTTGAAGCTATGGGAACCGGCTATATGAAGGACCTTCAGCACTTTGTAGATCGTTATCAACGATAGTAATTTAACCTTTTTAGTTAACAACAATGGCAATAAATTTAAGTAAAGGACAAAAGATCAATCTAAAGAAAGACTCGGGAAAGTCTTTGGACTCTTTTTGCGTTGGTCTTAATTGGGGAGCGATAGAAGGTAAAGCTTTTTTTGGCTTGATGTCGACGACGTCAAGCGTGGATTTGGACGGTAGTTGCATACAGTTCGATGACGAAGGAAATGATTTTGATTGCGTGTATTATGGCCACCTTAAGTCCAATGACAGGTCAATAGCGCATAGTGGAGATGATTTGACTGGAGATATAGGAGGAGACGATGGACTTGATAATGAAGTGATCTCTGTAGATTTGTCCATAGTGAACCCGAATGTAACGCAAATATATTTTGTGTTGAACAGCTATAAGAAGCAAGATTTTGCAAGCATTCCTTATGCGCGTATTCGCATGTATGAAGGCACAGCCAAAAGTGTTGAGAAAGTTTTCGCTAAGTTTGATGTTTCTTCTGAACCTCAATACGCAGGCCATGTATCTATGATTATGGGCAAGTTGTATAAAAGAAATGGTGAGTGGAAATTTCATGCAATAGGCGAGGCAATCAAAGATCGCGATCTTGACTCTACTATTTTGAGAATTAAAGAAAGCTATATTTAAATATGAGAAGACTTCCTGTATATTTGTTGGTAGATACTTCCTATTCGATGGAAGGCCAAGCTTTAAGTGCAGTTCAAAATGGGTTGGAGAATTTAGTCGCAGAGCTTAGAAGAAATCCTTATGCGTTGGAGACAGCTTATTTGAGTTTAATAAGCTTTAGCTCCAATGCCGAAACCTTGATACCATTGACTGAGCTAATGGATATTCAGTTGCCGGTGCTTAAGACTACAGGTGCTACCTCATTGGGTGAGGCATTGGAATTAGTGGCGGTAAAATCACAGTTGGAAGTTAAGAAGTCCAGTTATGACGCCAAAGGTGATTGGAAACCTTTGGTGTTTATCATGACTGATGGCGTTCCAACCGATGATTGGAAAAAGGGACTTGCCGAGTTTCAGGCACAGAGCTGGGGAGTTGTGGTCGCTTGTGGAGCTGGACCTAATGCCGATCTAAGCGTGCTTTCGCAAATTACGCCAAATGTTGTCAGTCTTGAGACTGCTGATGAAGATACAATCGGAGACTTTTTTAAATGGGTATCATCTTCTATCGGAGTTTCAAGCACCAAAGTAGAGTCGACAGGTCAAGAAGTAAGTGATTTGGGTGAGCTTCCTGCCCCTCCCAAAGGCATTAATCTTGTAAAGTAACTCTGTTTTATTTTGTTTATAGTAATTGGGAAATTCAACTAGCGTTTTTGCTTTATCGTATTTTATAGAGCGATTGAATTCCCATAAATTTTTCAGAAAAAGATCATGAATAGACGACTTCCTGTTTACTTACTCTTGGACACTTCAGGGTCAATGAAGGGAGAGCCCATTCAAGCTGTGAATGTGGGCTTGCAATCTTTGGTTTCTTCACTAAGGCAAGATCCTTATGCGCTGGATTCAGTGCATATAGCCATCGTAACTTTCGATAGGGAAGTCAATGAAGTGATGCCTCTGACGGAGCTCCCCATGTTGCATTTGCCTACAATTGGCACACCTGATTCCGGTCCAACTCATCTTGGAATGGCTTTGGAAAAACTGAATGATATTCTTAAAAGAGATATCATCAAGACAACTGCTTCGCAAAAAGGCGACTGGGCTCCTTTATTATTCATAATGACGGATGGGAAGCCTTCCGATTTGATGAAATACAGAGAGATGATTCCTGTATTGAAAAATCAACGATTCGGTAACATTATTGCTTGTGGCGCTGGACCTAAAGCAAGATCGGAGTACTTAAGAGAGCTTACTGAAAACGTAGCCATGCTGGATAATTGTGATAGCTCGACATTTCAGACTTATTTTAAATGGGTATCGGATACAATACAAGAAGGTAGCAGAAGCGCGGGAGTAACAGCTGAGTCATTGGAACTTCCTCCTCCTCCAAAGGAAGTGAATATTGTTTTGTAGGGATTCGTAGTCAATTGACGAAATCCTGTACACTTTTTATTTGAAGTTAGTGGTTGAGAGAATAGAAAAATTAAGGTTTGAGCTCGAAAGCTTGTTTGAACAGATTGATCTGAAGAAAAAAGATCTTTACAAGGCATTGGATGAACATAAGCATAGCTTGATAATGAGCCAAGCATGCCTGCATGATACTGATAAACGAGATATTGAAGTCAAAATGAGTATTGATAAAAGCGATTTGGAAAAAGTGGATATTCAACCTGAAAGCGACGAGGTGAGTTTCGATTGGGTTGAAAATAATTTTTTGAGAATGAAAAATGGCATGGATCAATCAGATTATCAATGCACATTGTCATTTGAAAATTTTGCGGAAGGGTCTAAAATTGACAATCCTAAGTTATTCTGGACTGGAGCAAATTCGGAAAATGTTGAGCATGTTCTTGCGCTTTCTGTAGATCGTCACTCGATCACATTTTCTGGAGTATTAAATGGAGCCGGAGATTTTGTGGCTCTTTTGCAATTTGATCTTTCTCACGAAGGGAACGTAGTTACTAAGGATGCAATGATAAGACTTACGGTTAATCCCGATCCTAAAAGCTTGTGGACTGAAGTTGAGCCTGGAGAAAATGAGATTTTTAGAAAAGCGCACACCGACTACGATTACCAAGAAACTGATGCTTATAAGATATTCGGCGCGTCAGTAAGAGGAAGATCTCATGCGCATAAGGGCACATTCAGAGATGACGATTTTTCCATAAGACAGATCAAAGAGTCCGGTTGGATGGTTTCGACAGTTGCCGATGGTGCGGGGTCTGCGAAATATTCTCGCAAAGGATCCAAAATAGCTTGCAATGCTGTCGTTGAATATATTGCTAATGCTGCGAGCGAGGGGCAATTGTCCGATCTGGACGATCACTTTGGCAAAGTATACCATCAACAAGATGAAAGCAAAAAAGCAGACTTGAATGGATTGATAAGCAATCTTATTTATAATGCTGCTGTGGAAGCTTATAAATCGGTCTTAGGCATTAGCGAAGAAAGAAATGAGTCAATTAAAGATTATTCCACGACTTTGTTATTCACGATTTCCAAAGTGTATGAATACGGCATGGTTGTCATGTCTTTTTGGGTAGGCGATGGTGTGATTGCGGTGATTGAGGACGATTCTTTTGAGATGTTGGGCGAGCCTGATGGAGGGGAGTTTGCCGGACAGACTAAGTTTATCAATATGCCTTCTATTTTTCAAGTTTCTGAATTTAGCAAGCGTGTTCGATTTAAGTTTTATGAAAAAATACCGAAATATATATTTTTAGCCACTGACGGTGTTACAGATCCTAAGTTTGGCTCTGATGACAATCTAAATGATTTTACGCAATGGGGTGAGTTTATGAAAGAGCTTGAGGGAAATTGCATTGCTGAAGATATACCAACAGAGGAGAGAGAAGCTAAAATATTGGAATGGATGAATTTCTGGTCAACAGGAGAGCATGATGACAGAACCATGGTGGTATTAAAAAGGAAAGACTGATGGCTAGAGAATGCAGTGTTAAGTCCATAATCAGCGGTGAAGCCGTTACTTATATAGACGAAATCATTGGACAGGGAGCGATGAAAGATGTGTACTTTTCAAAAGACAAATCTTATGTCGTGGGTTTCTTTCGGACAAAGCTGGATGAGGCCTCTCAAAATAGACTTTTGGATATCGTTGGACCTTATCGGGATCGAATTTTTAATCAACCCGGAGGGGAATATTGGAAGTCTGTATTTTGTTGGCCGTATGATATCGTTGAAAGTGATGGATTGTGGGGGGTTGTGACGCCGGTATTTCAATCGCATTTCTTTTTTGACCATGGATCTGTCAATGAGGATATGCTGGGTATACGAGGCAAAGAAAAAGAAGGAAAATGGTTTGCGTCAGGCAGTCATCAAAACCGGTTTTTGGACCCTAGAGAAAAAGGGGATCTACTTAGTTATTTGCGAATTTGCCTATTGATAAGCAGAGCTGTTAGAAGACTTCACGCGGCTGGTTTGGCGCATTCTGACCTTTCATATAAGAATGTGTTGATTGACCCTAAAGGACGAAATGCTTGCATAATAGATATCGATGGACTTGTTGTTCCGGGGAAATATCCTCCGGATGTTATCGGAACTCCTGATTTTATAGCTCCTGAAGTTATCATAAGCAAGCACCTTCCTATGGAGCAGAGAGTGTTGCCATCTATCTATACGGATCGTCATGCATTGGCCGTTTTAATATATATGTATTTGTTTTTCAGGCATCCTTTGAGAGGCGGAAAGGTTCACGATATGGATGCAGCTTTGGATGAGGAGATGACAATGGGAAACAAAGCTTTATTCATAGAGCATCCAATGGATAAGACGAACAGGCCAAAGCTTGATCAAATAAAAAAATCAGAGTTGCCTTATGCGGATGTTGGCGCGCTTCCTTATACTATAGCGGGGCCTTATCTAAAAGAACTCTTTGATAAAGCATTCATAACAGGACTTCATGATCCTGAAAAAAGGCCTACCGCTGATGAATGGGAACAAGCGCTTGTCAAAACAGTGGATTTTATTCAACCTTGTTCCAATCAAAATTGCTCGCATCATTGGTTTGTATTTGACAACAAGTTCAAGCCTGTTTGCCATTATTGCGGCACTCATTATGAGGGAGAATTGCCCGTGTTTACATTTTATTCATCAAGGGATGGAGAGAGTTTTACCGACGATAAGCATCGACTCATGATTTATCATAATCAATATTTGTATAAATGGCATGTGAATCGGTTGGTAAGTCCCAATGAAAAGTTGTCAGATGATGATAAAGCCCCTTTGGCGTATTTCTCATTGCATAATGGAAAATGGATGATGGTTAATCAATCCATAGGATTTTTAAAAGATATTGATGAAAAAAAGGTAATAAAAAAAGGAGAAGGCGTATATTTGAAGGATGGCCAGAGGCTTTTGCTTTCGGAAGAAACAGGAGGAAGGCTTGCATATGTGCAGATAGCAAATAAAAAATAACTTTACTAAATATTGAGAAATGTTACAAACAACAGAAAAAGAGGTCTCCCCCAAGCCGGGTGAGAAAAAAGGAATAAGCGTTGGGCTTATTCTAGGTTTTTTAATAGTGCTGTTGGCTTTACCTACAGTCATAAATTTTTATGCTCCGGGCATGGTTGATTTTTGGACGCATGGAGTTCCTCATTTGGCTCAAAGTATCATTGTGATCGTTGCTTGTTGCTTGATAATCTGGAAAGCTTCGGATGGGTTCGAAACAGCTTCAGATTATATTGGAGATCAATTGGGCATGGAAGCTGGAGTTAAAGGGGCGACAATCAATGCAATTGGTAGTTCTTTGCCTGAGTTGTTCACTACTTTCTTTTTTCTAGTTGTGCAAAAGGATGCGACGGGCTTTGCTGGAGGTATTGGAACTACTGCCGGCAGTGCTGTGTTTAATGCCATGATTATTCCTGCGGCGGTGATTCTTTCTGTTTCTTACTCGCTTAAGAGAGGGGTTACTGTTGATAAGAGAGTTATTTTGAGAGATGGTTTATTCTTGATTTTTGCTGAGCTTCTTCTGGTTGTTTTACTGAATTCCACGGAGATGACATGGTTGCACGGTGTGATCTTGATGTTAATCTATGGTGGTTATATTGCCATACTTAAGTTTTTCAAAATATCCAATGCTGACGGTGATTCCGAAGAAGAAGAGGAGGAAGAGGACGAGTATGTTGACGGAAGTATTGTTGGAAGATTGAAGTCTTTCATGGTTTTAAATATTGAAAACGCGGTGCTTGGCGGCAAAGCGATGTCAAAGGGATTGGCTTGGTCTCTATTGGCTGTTGCGACTGTGATTATTGGATTAGCTTGTCACTTACTGGCTGAAGCTTGTGTGATGCTTGGAGAAGCACTTAATGTAGCTCCGTTTATTATCGCTATTATTTTCGCCGCTGCCGCTACAAGCGTGCCTGATACGTTTATTTCGATTAAAGATGCTAAAAAGGGTAATTACAATGATGCTGTAGCTAATGCTTTAGGTAGCAATATTTTTGACATTTGTTTCGCGCTTGGCTTTCCATTGGCGATTTATTGCTTTTTCAATGGAAATATCCCAATGGGAACAGGCGAAGCTTCGAGCTTTGTAGGGGAGTTTCGTGTCTTATTGTTGATATTTACCGTACTTGCATTTTTTATCTATTACTTTGGTAATAAAATGGGTAAAAGCAAAGCGTTTATGCTATTTGGCCTTTATGGAGCATTCTTGCTGTATACTTTGGCTTATGTTTACGCGCCGGATTCTGTGAGCGGAATACGTTCGTTTTTAGCTTCTTCCAACGACTTTTTCTCTCAGTTTAATATCCTAAATTAAATTTCTACGTATATTAATTATACGTAGAAATAATAGTATTTGAATAATGAAAATCGAATCATAGGCATTTCTATCGATTCGATTTTTTTAATTTATATAAGGTATGTTTAATAGCTTGAAAAGACTTTTTAATGTTCTAAAAGCTGAAGGAGATTCAGCGATTCAAAAACATGAAGATCCCGAAAAACGAATAGAAGAGGGAATAGCGGAGTTGAAAAAAGACCTTAATGAAAGTATGCTTGCTCTTCAGGAGGTTAATTCGTTTTTGATCGAGGAGAGAAAAGAGCTTAACCAGGCTCGCAAAAAGTCCAGAAGCCTTGAAGACAGGGCTGCCAGTGCGATAAAGAGAGCTGAAAGTGGACAGATGAGGGCTAGAGATGCCGAAAGAGTAGGCTTGGAGGCGATGACTGAAAAAATGGAAGTAGACAAAAATGTCCAATCGCTCGAATCCAATGTGGATAAATATGCTCAGATGGCTGATAAGCTAAATGCGAACATCTCCAATATAAAATCAGAAATAACCACTTGGGAGAAAGACTTGAAAACGCTTAAAACGCGCTCTAGGGTAAGCAAGTTGTCTACGGATATTAATAAGCAATTAAGCAGTATCGATGTGGATTCCACTTCCAAGCGTATCAACCGAATGCGCGAGAGTGTGGAGGAGCAGGAGCTTTTGGCAGAGTCATATGAGTCGTTAATCAATGAAAAGGACAGTATTGACAATGAGATTGATCAAGCGCTAGCTACTAATAACAGCAATAATAATAGCGAGCCTGAGCCAACTTCGCGACCTAAGTCAGTTGAACCTTTGCCTGTGGAACCAAAAGAAGCAAGTGTTAATCCTCGAGCAAGCAGGCCAAAGACTGAATTGGAGCTTATGAGAGAAAAATTGAATAGACAGTAAACTCCCTCTAAGCTTATTTACTTTTCTTAGTTGGCAATACAAAGTTGGAGTGCCAATCAGATATGATGTTTAAAATGTATCGTGAAAAATATAAATATGTAATGCAATAAAAAATCGACGCAAAAGTCGGTTTTTTATTGCTGAACTTTAGCTTACCAGTCATCAGCCGTTTTCTTTTTGAATCCCGTGGCAAATAAGTTTCTGGCGCCTCGAATTCCGCATTTTTGATATTTATGGTAAGCTTGAGCAGCTCTTTCTTCTATTTGGCTCCCCGTTTCGTTTTTAATCCACCCGTCAATTGCGGCTTTGAGCGTGTAAGCCTCTGGAGCCATCAAGTGAGTGGTCCATAATATAGGGTTTGCTTGTGCTTTTTCTATCTCGGGAGAAAAATAGTATCTGCTAAAACAAGCGAGCATGATTGCGTCTTTTTTCTTAGCCTTCACTTCTTGGTATGTCAAATACACATCAAACTCCATCAATCCATCATGACCTATATAAGCGACTAAGTCTGAATCTCCACCAAAGCTTAAATTTTTATTTTTATTCTCAATTTCAACTGGGTTTTGAGCATTGGAAGCTAAAAGAAACTGCTCAATGCAAGTTTGTATTTGTTCACCATCATACGCGTCTGCCAACATATATATGTCTTCTGTTGCATGCTTGAATAGCAATCGATCAAGAATAATAGGATTATCAGATTCAATTTGCTTTACCAAATTCCATTCTTTGGTCTTTAACTTAAAAAATGATTTGACGCCATAGCCTGCTCCCCAATACAGATTGAGCCTAGGGTCTTTGCCATTGCCTATTTTCTCAGGCACCGGCACTATTCCTTGATGAATATTATCACACAATGCGACAAATACATGGATGGTTTTGGTTTGTGAATAAGCACTCAAACAGTAAAAGGTTACGAGAATAAGTGTAAGGACTTTTTTCATATTAAAAATATAATGCATTGCAATTGAGCTCTATTATAATATACAAAATGAGAATATGAATAAAAAATGATTAATTAAGCTTGTTGATGCATAGTTGAAATTTGTATTGGAAATGTAAATTGCAATTCACAACAGATGAAGAGTAGTTAATTTTGAAAAATCATGTCTAGGGCATGATTAATAGTATCGAAAATTAATTGGTGTAGTAGCTATCACATTTCTATCTATTGGGTTACAGGAATAACGAAATAGAATTGAACCTTTGCTGGTTCTGCTTCTTACATGCGAACATTATTTGATCTGGCATCTTGAAACGAGGACTTGAGTTATAAAAGAAGGATACAATATTGTTAATAAATACATTCAACAGTTGAAGTAATTATTCAAATATGCTGACATAGGGTTGTCACAAAGTCAATTTACTTTTACAATAGTTATTAATTAAAACTAGACGAGTGATGAAACACGAATGGAGAAAAGCAGAAAAAGAGCTATACCTGCCAAATCAGAAGCCAGAGTTAATAAATATTCCAAAATTTAAGTTTTTCACAATAGAAGGTTGCGGGAATCCGAATAGTGAAAGTTTTGCGGAATATATTGGAGTGTTATATTCAATATCTTATGCAGTTAAGATGAGTGTAAAGAAAGAAATTGAGCCTCAGGGTTTTTTCGATTATACTGTATATCCGCTTGAAGGAATTTGGGATATTAGCGAAAAAGCAAAAGAGCAAAATATTACGAAGTTGAATAAAGATGAATTAGTCTTTAAACTAATGATTCGTCAGCCGAATTTCGTAGATGAGGAATATGCCAAATTTATTATTGAAGAAACTAAGAGGAAAAAGCCACACCTGCTCTTGGAAAAAGTTAAATATGAGCAAATTACAGATGGAGTTTGTATTCAAATGATGCATTATGGTAGTTATGACAATGAACCTGAATCATTTGCAAAAATGGAATTATTTGCAAAAACAAAAGGGTTTAACCGAAAGAGTAAAACTCATAGAGAGATTTATCTCAATGATGCGAGAAAAGTAGCTCCAGAGAAACTAAAAACTGTTTTGAGGTTTTGGGTCGATAAAGAAAAAGAATAAAGCGCAAACCGTTAATAATGGCTCAAGTCTAGTATGCCTTTTCACTGTGGGGACGAAAGGTATGCTATGTCTTTTGCTGGTTCTGCAATTTAGATAAATGCGAACCTAATATGATCTGTCATCTTTGGTGCAAAGTTCTATGTTTGCACTGGAAGTGCTGTTTAAATTGTGATTTATAACAGTGTTGTGAACCAGCAATAAATTTTTTAAAAAAATAAGGTCATTTGGAAAGAAAAATATACGTCGATGATATCAAAAGCCATTTTATTTTAATGATTTAAATAAATAATAATATTGAGTAAGGTGAAAAATATTAGATTTGTATTCAAAACATATAAAAACTAAAATTTAATATGAAAAATACATTTTTATTCACTTTGTTGATTTTATTGAGCCTTACCAAAGCATTTTCACAAGATCAATCAATTTTTCTCGGAGTTGGTTATGGAAAATTAATGAACAATATTAATTATAATTCTAATATAAATAGTGAAGTCGAAGCAGATGGAATAGAAATCGAAACTGGATATAAAAAACAAATATTTATAGATAAGCTCTATTTTGTTCCAAATGCTAGTGTTGGTATATATAAAAATGCAAGTGTCAATTTATCTAAAGAAAATACTAATGACTATGAATATAAAAGCCTTGTCTTTCATTTGAAATCTAATTTTCAATATGAATTATTTAAGGTGAATAATTTCAAATTCCTATTAGGTCTTGGTGTCGGAGCTTGTTACAAGTCTTATGATTTAAGTTTAAATTCAGAATACCATAATAGTTTTTATCGAATTGATGAATTTGGAGAAAGTAACATATTTGTCATGTATAATATCATGGCTGGGATAAAATATAATCCTGATCAAAGTAAATTTTATTGTGAAATTATATTGCCTGAACTAAGTAATGTTGCATATAGTCAAGATGAATCCAAATTTACTGAAATAAACTTTCAGTTGAGAATAGGATATAAATTTTAAGCGAGTTTGTAGCTTTATATAATACACATAGGCATAATTAGAGTATGCATTAAATTGAAAAGATAAGAGGCCATAACGACGAATATAATAATCAGCTTAGTAATATTACTAACAGTTGTCTTCTACCGAAAAATTGTGGGGAGATAAGGTGGAGGTATTCAATAGCTTGGTCTAAAATTTTGGCTTATATTGATTATTGGTATCGATAATATTTTATGAATTTCCTTTAGCTCTATTTTAATTAATAAAATATATTTTATCTTGAAAAGGTGATGAAAATGAATATTTCATCATCTATTTTGGAGGTGAAAATCAATCAAAATTTAAAACGCATGTAATTGGCTATGATTCGTAGTTATTTAACTTGTGCAGTGATAATAATGACAGTATTATTGCAAACAGCTTGCTCGGTAGATGATGCACTTACATTGAAAGTACCTAAGGAAGGGTTTGAAGTGGTTCAACATATTCCTGTGAATGCAGAAGGAAGAAGTCAAAATACGCTTTACTTAAATCCAAGGAGAATTAAATCCGATGAGTTCAATTCTTCTGAACTTAATACACTTATAGATAGCATGTACACTGTAATGCTTAGAAAGGCTGGTGTGGGGATTGCTGCCAACCAAATAGGGAAAAGTTTGCAAATATTTATCATTGAAGCTAAAGCTGATAATCCAAGATACAAAGTATTAGGATCTGTTGAAAAACAGGTTTTTATTAATCCCAAAATCATCAATGTCTCTAAGGCGCGTAAAAATTTTTGGCATGGATGTCTAAGCGCTCATGGAGAAAAAAGAGGGAATGTGGCAAGTTTTGAATGGATTGAGTATGAATGTCAAAATCAAAAAGGTGAAATACAACGTGGAAAGTTGGAAGGGTTTGCGGCAGTAATATTTCAACATGAGTTCAGGCACTTGATGAAAGGAACATATTTAGATCATGCTAATCATTTATTACCTAAGGAAGAATTGGGTATAAAAATTAAGACAGGAGAGTTGCCTTTTTTTGAATTGGCAAATGATACTTTACCCATACTTATTGATGGCTACCAATTAGGAATAGCTCTTGATGAATATTGAAACGATAAGACTGGCTATAACTAGAGCTAAAATATATGCCCTTTGATTTTCTACACCGTTGTACTTCATTTCAAACGGGAGTGAAGCTGAATGTTGAAAGTAGGAATTTTCAAATATATTTATAGTTTATTTTTGGTTTTTATCAATGATTTTTATTAAATATTTAATACTGTCAATGTTGACAGTTATTGTGTGCTTAATGCCCTAAGCATATTTTTGATTTATGATGAAAACATGATGGGTTTGCATGGCAAAAGACAATATTCCTACACTATTATTTAAGCTAAAAAGCTATAATCACATTAAACTTTATTCAAATGGAAATTAAAAAAATATCTATAGCTGATAAAATGTCCCTTTTTGATGATCATTGGAATCCTCGCATTGTTGGGGAGCTTAATGGACAGCATGTTAAGCTTGTTAAAGCGCAAGGGGAATTTGAATGGCACAAGCATGACAATGAGGATGAAATGTTTTTGGTTATCGAAGGAGAGTTTGACATGGAGTTGAGGGACAAAACGATTACTATCAAAAAGGGCGAGTTCATTATTATTCCGCGTGGGGTAGAACATAGACCGGTAGTGGAAAACGAGGTTCAGGTAATGTTATTTGAACCTGCTAATACAATTAATACCGGACAAAACGAAAAGTCCGATCTCACTCAAGAAAAAACCGAATGGATCTAAAGAAAATTTGAATCAAGAGCTAAGTCTTCGCTTGGCTAGCAGAGTCCAATATGAAGGCTTGATTTTGATTAGAAAGAAATCGCAATTATTGATGAAGTTCTCCTGCTAATTCGTATCTCCGATGCAAGATTAAAATAAGCATCAGAGATGCCAATAAAAACAGGTTCACATTGGATATGATGAGCCTGTGGTAATATGGAGAAGATTAAATGGCTATTTCTAAAAAAGGACTAAGACAAATAATTGTTGACAATCGTGAGTTTTACTGGAGATTCAACGAAAAAGTATTCGTGATAGCTCAAGAATCGTAAAATAGTTTGTTGATAATAGATTTGGGATGCTATGACATTTGGCTTTATGCGAATGATCAAGAAAGCAAGCCCCATGGCTTTGAACCTAAAAGCATTACTCCAAAGTTTGTAAGTAAATCAATCGCATATGCATTAACTCAAGGATGGAGTACTGATAAAATGGAATTAGAGTTTCGTAATGGTAATTATAATAAGAAATAATACCTTTTTAAGTGAAATGATCATAGGAGTAAATTAAAAATGAGCAAAACAATTAATGTATATACTAATGATTGGGTAAAAGAGTGTGTTGAGTTGGCATTGTCAAATCACTTAATTTGTTCAGGGAAACGATCTGACTTACAATGGTTCGGAACCACATTAATTCAAGCGTTAAATCATCAGCCTAATTCACAAACCAGCCCCATTTATGGAAAATTGGCAGTAAATTTTGAGGACTTTTGCTATCAACTTTGTCATTCCACTCCTTGGGGGTTCGAAATGGGTATAAATTGGAATGCTGTTAAAGATGTTATTCGAGGCGAAGGTTTACCCCAACATAAGTTCTTTATACTCCATGATGCCCAATACATGTATTTTAACAACTTTAAGGACTTTAATACACTAATAGAAATATTTTTGGAAGTTGCCCTTGAGCATGATGAATATGGCCAAAACCTAAAAGTGATAGTACTGTTAGAGGAGCATGAAAAAACAAGTGTTCGAAAACTTATCAGACGCAAAGAAAAATATCCGATTGAAACATTGAAAATAATTCAAGAAGGATTATAAAGCCACTCTAAACTTTCATGAGTAAGCTTCAAAGATGACGAACCAGCTGATTTTTTCAAGACAAGATACTATAATCAAAAAAGCCGGCTCATCTCTAAGCCGGCTTTTCACATTTATATTCAGAATATCTTATCCGTTGATTCTTTTTCCTTCAAATGCGATCTCAAGGATGTTTTTGAAGTCTTCCAGCTTCACCATGTTTGGTCCGTCGCATAGAGCTTCGTCTGGGTTTTCATGCACTTCAAAGAAGAAGCCATTGGCACCTACGGCAGCGGCTGCGGCTGTAAGGTATGGGGCGTATGCTCTGTTTCCTCCACTTTTTCCATCCAGACCACCCGGCTTTTGTGTCGAATGAGTCACATCCATCACGACAGGAAATCCGAATTGCTTCATGTCAACGATATTGCGATAGTCAACGACTAGGTTTCCATAGCCCATCATATTGCCACGTTCAGTCAATACTACTTTGTCGTTGCCTGCATCCACAACTTTCTGAGCAGGGTATTTCATATCATTTCCAGACAAGAACTGGCCTTTTTTGATATTAATGATGCGACCTGTCTCTGCTGAAGCTACCAAAAGGTCTGTCTGGCGGCAAAGAAATGCAGGGATCTGAAGGATATCAGCTACTTCACTTACCGGCGAAGCTTGGTATGACTCATGAATATCCGTGCAAATCGGCAGGTCAAACTGATCCTTGACTTTTTGCAATATCTTCAATCCTTCTTCCATGCCCGGACCTCTGAATGAAGTGATGGAAGTACGATTAGCCTTGTCAAATGATGCTTTGAAGATATAAGTCAGATCAAAATCCTCAGAAATCTTCTTGATCTTTTCAGCCAAACGCAAGATCATGTCTTCTCCTTCGATGACACATGGTCCTGAGATAAGGAAATTGCCTTCTTTAAGTTTATTGTAAAGTGTATTGCTATCCATTGATGCTTATGTTTTTTGCTTTTATAAAAGTGACGATGAAGTATAATCCCCCTTTGAAGGGGGCGAAGGGGGATGTAGTGCGTAATGATGAACATCCCTCTAACTCCCTTTAAAGGGAGAATAACCTAATTAATACTTTATAAACCTTTTACAGATTTTTATATATATTTAATCTCAGAGATATTTGACAGAACATCCCCCTACCCCCTTCTAAGGGGGACTTCGCTGTTTTCAAGTGGTAATTTAATACTTGAAAACAGGAAATTGACTAGACTTCCAACGTTTCCATGATTTTTCGAGCTTTCTCAAGGTCTTCAGCCGTATCAATTCCCACAGGACTGTAATCGGTTTCAACCATTTTGATAGCGTATCCATTTTCCAAGACTCTCAACTGTTCCAGTTTTTCCGTCGTTTCCAGATACGTTGGTGTCAGTTGACTGTATTTCTGAATAAAATCTTTGGTGTAGCCATATATTCCCAGATGCTTGAAGTATTTAAGGTCTTCAGGAAGAAGCTCTACACCTTGCAGGCTGTCAAATAGATCTCTTGGATAAGGTATCGGGCTTCTGGAGAAATAAATAGCGTAGCCTTCGGCATTAGTGACAACTTTGACCACATTCGGATCCAAAGCATCATGGACTTTGCTGATCGGAGTCTTGACGCTTCCCATTTGCAAGTCAGGGTTTTCGTCAAACTGCCCTGCCAACTGATCAATCACCTCCGGACTGATCAAAGGCTCATCTCCCTGCACATTGATGATCACATCAGCTTCAATGCTTTGCACTGCTTCAGCAATGCGATCTGTGCCGGATTGATGGGCTTCTGAAGTCATGATAACATTTTCAGTAAACTCAAGGCAGATTTCTTTGACTCTTTCGCTGTCTGTAGCGATGTATACTTCGTCAATATAATTCGCTGACAAGGCTCTTTCGTAAACCCACTGCACTACAGGCTTGCCGGCAAGGTCAAGGATGACTTTTTCCGGCAAACGCGATGATCCCAAGCGAGCTGGTATGACTACGATTTTTTTCATTTCAGTCAATGGATTTAAACGTTAATATCATAAATCTGCAATACGCCTAGAAGCTTGTTGTCCTCAGCGACTAACAGAGAGTTTATCTTATAATGATTCATCAGTTCTTCAGCCTCAGCGATCTTAGCCTGAGAAGCAATCGTTTTAGGATTTGGAGTCATCAGCTCTTCAGCCGTTAACTGAAAGAAGTTTTCTTCCTTGGATTCCATCGCGCGACGAATGTCTCCGTCAGTGATAATTCCTGCGATAGATTCTTCCTGCATCACAATAGCCAGACCAAGTCTGCCTTCTGTAATCTTGGCGATAATCGTCTTCGTGTTGTCTTCTTTACTGATGATCGGCAAGTTTTCACTTTTCATCAAGGTAGAAGCATTGGTAAGCAATCTTTTTCCAAGACTTCCTCCAGGGTGGAATCTAGCAAAATTCTCCGCTTTGAAGCCTCTTTCATACATCAAAGCAACAGCCAAAGCATCTCCCATCACCAAAGTCGCCGTAGTAGACGACGTTGGCGCCAATGAAAGCGGACAAGCTTCTTCTTCCACCGCTATATTCAGGTGATAATTCGAATTTTTTGCTAAAGTAGACTCAGGATTGCCGGTCATGGCGATAAGCGTATTGCCATTGTCCTTGAAGAAAGGAATGATGTTCAACATCTCATTCGTTTCCCCTGAGTTGGAAATCACGATCACAACATCTTCAGGAGTCACCATGCCCAAGTCTCCATGAAATGCTTCTCCGGGATGCATAAAAAACGACGGCGTGCCTGTGCTTGCCAGCGTAGCGGCGATTTTCTTACCGATGATTCCTGATTTTCCCATTCCTGAGATCACCAGCTTGCCGTCTCCGGCCAATATCTCCTTCACTGCCTTTTCAAAATCCTCCGTGAGATTCTTCTTCAAGTCAGCGATTGCTTTTGCTTCTATTTCAAATACCTTTTCGGCGTATTGAACTATATTTGATGTTATTGTCTCCACAGTCTTAGTCTATTTTGATTCCTTGTTTGCCAACTGGCCGCATGCCGCATCGATATCTTTTCCACGGCTTCGTCTTACATTGACAGTAAGGTTTTTCTTTTCCAAAAATGCAGCAAATTTATCCAGTCTGTCCTGTTCAGTATTTACAAAATCTGCTTCTGCTATAGGGTTGTACTCAATGATATTGATCTTGCAAGGAATGCGTTTAGCAAAGTCGAACAACTCTTGGGCATCTTGCAACGAGTCATTTACATCATAAAATACAATATATTCTAAAGTGATCTTATTCTTAGTCTTTTTATAGAAATATTGAAGCGCTTCTGATAGCGCCGACAAAGTATTGGTTTCGTTGATAGGCATGATCTTGTCGCGCTTCTCGTCGTTAGCAGCATGAAGCGATAGCGCCAAGTTGAATTTTACCTCGTCGTCAGCCAGCTTTTTGATCATCTTAGCGATGCCGGCTGTGCTCACCGTGATACGCTTAGGCGACATGTTCAAGCCTTTTTCAGAAGTAATATATTCCACCGACTTCAACACATTGGCATAGTTAAGCAATGGCTCTCCCATTCCCATGTACACTATGTTTGTCAAAGGGTGGTTATAATTTTCTTCCGCTTGTTCTTTGATGCGCACTACTTGGTCGTAGATTTCTCCCGCGTCGAGATTACGAAGCCTGTCCATATATCCGGTCGCGCAAAATTTGCAGGATAATGAACAACCTACCTGAGAAGACACACAAGCTGTCATACGATCTTCTGTAGGAATCAATACGCCTTCCACCAAGTGCGTGTCATGCAGTTTGAAGGCCGACTTGATCGTGCGATCGCTGCTTACTTGATAGTTATGCACTTGAACAGGCAGTATTTCAAAATTCTCCTTAAGTAATTCTCTGGTTTTAAGCGAAAGATTGGTCATTTCGTCAAACGACTTGGCGCTTTTTTTCCAAAGCCACTCATGCACCTGCTTGGCGCGGAATGCTTTGTCTCCATTCTCTGTAAAGAATTTTTTGATCTGCGCAGCAGTCAGTTTACGAATATCTTTTTTTGTGGTAATGCTTGTCATGTCACAAATTTACATAAGCCAAAGGCCTTCTGAAAATAAACTAATAGATAAAACGATGTTGAATGTGGAAAATTATATGCTAATGATATGATTGCTTGTTTGCGCGTTTGATCTTTCGGAAAATTTATCTCCTATGATGCCTTTTGCATATATTGCGAATCCATAACTGAACTGGAAATTCAAATGAGGGTGATTCTGATATTATTAGCATGTGTTTTTAGCGTATTGATCTTGGTTAATGAGATTGCTGCTCCTCAAATCTCAGCTTTTGAAGAATCAAAATGCACAAGATATTGCCATAATGTGGTTTGCAAGCATCAATTAATCAAACATGGCGATGCGGAGCACGGCAATCTCTTTTGGAAAGTGATGTTTAGCTTATATCGGAAGAATATTTTGATGTTAAGAGAGAATCCCTTAGGCCTGACTTATGAGCAAATGAACCTTTTGGTCTATGTGATCATCGTTCCTGCGATTGCTTTGTTATTGCTGATTAATTTATTGAGAAAAAATTATGGATGAAACTATTGACTGGCTGTATTGGTATTTGACGGATTTTTGCCTCAATGCGGCTAATCTATTGGGTTTGACTTATGTGGAGTTCAATATGCTGTTGTTTTTATTGGTCATTCCCGGCGCAATATTCATTCTTTTGATAATGAATGCTTGGAAGTTTTTTAAGCGAATGAATTGAGCTTTCGCAATACGCTATGGCTCAAAAAGCGGGATGGCAGGCTATAGAAAACTTAAAACATAGCCACCCAGACTGCCTGCCAGCACCAGCCACATGGAGTTGATGTTTTTTAATGTTAGGCTAAGTCCTATGCCCATAGCTGCCAATGCGATCGTTTTCCAATCAGTGAGTGTTTCCAAGCCCATGTCGATCAATACGGCGGCGATCAAGGCCACAGCGGCAGCGTTAACGCTGTTTAGAAAGAGCGCGAACGGTTTGGACTTTCTCATTTTGGGAATGATAGGATTCAGGACCAGAATCAATAAAAAAGACGGCAAAAACATACCTAGTGTCGCGAATATAGCGCCTTGTACACTTCCTAATTGATAGCCAACAAATGTCGCTGACGAAAGCACTGGCCCTGGCGTGAACTGCCCAACAGCGATTGCGTCCATTAATTCTTGTTTGGTCATCCAGCCGCTTGCAACAAATTCTGCATCAAGATAAGCGAATAGCAAATAACCACTGCCGTAAAGCACCATGGCTATTTTGATAAACATTCCGAATATTGACATCATCGATAGCCTGTTTTCCTCGCTTGCCAATGGCATGAGCACTAAAGGCGCGATAGAATTCAATGCTGTTATCTTATTTTCCTTGATCCAGAAATAAATTGCTCCTATGATTCCTGAAGATAGAAGACATACAATCTCATTGACGCCAAGCAAACTGGCCGTCATTGCCGCTGCTCCAAGAATCCAAAGTTCACGATTTTTGAATGCTTTTGGCGCCAGTTTCATTACCGCAGAGAAAATAATGGCGATTACAGCTGGTTGTATTCCGTAAATGAAGGGTTCCACTTGAGGCACTTGGCTGAATTTGACATACAAATAGGCGAAAATGCCAGTGATGATAACAGCAGGCAATATAAATGCTAGTCCGCCGATAAAGAGGCCTAGTATCCCGGCGCGTTCCATCCCGCAATGCATCGTCATTTGTGTTGAATTCGGGCCGGGAATGAGATTAGTCGCTCCCATAAGGTCCAAAAAGTGTTCCCGAGTCATCCATTTTCTTTTTTCCACGACTTCTTTTTCCATCATGGCCAAGTGAGCGGCAGGACCTCCGAATGCTATGCAACCTAGTTTGAACATTACCTTTGCCAGCTCGGGTAGATTTTTATGTCTATTCATAGTTAAAGCTTTGGTTCATTGCAAAGGTAGTGGATGGCCAAAGCTATACATGGTCTGTTTGAAAAGTCTACGGTATGTTATAATGTCTGACTAGTTGCGTTTTTCTATAAGGGAAGAAGACCGGAATGCTCCTGGAGTTACTTGAGCGTGTCTCTTGAAATATTTTACAAAGTGCGAACTGTCTTTGAAGTTAAGGTGAAAGGCTATTTCCGAGATAGAGCTGTTGCTGTGAGCTAGAAGTCTTTTGGCTTCTTTGACTATGTGAGCGGCTATGACTTCGCTTGCGGTCAAGTTTTCGATTTTACGGCAAATGGCATTGAGGTTTTGGGGGGTGGTGTTAAGCAGTTCCGCGTAGTTTTCCACCTTGCGATCGTATTCTTTGTTTTCGATCAACAAATCGACAAGCTGTTGATACAGGTTTTTGCTTTTGTCCTGCGTGGGTTTTATATGCAATGCCATTTGAAGAATTTTGCCGAAAAGGGCTTTGAGCAATCCTTCCACAACATAGGGAGATACAGTGAGCTCTTTAAGTTCTTTTGCCAATAATGAAAAAAACTGTGTAATGGACTCGTCTTTGGAGAGTAGAATATGCGAGTGCGAGAACAGCTCGTTGGCTAGCTCAAGAAGTGCTTTGTCATGGCTGTTCATTATAAAATCGCTTCGAAATATCATCACATATCCTTCTGGCTCAGCATCCATGTCCCAGTAATGAATTTGCTCCTTTCCTATGCCAAAAACCATTGGAGGCTGTATGTCGATTTTCTCCTGATCAATGGCGTGAGTTCCATGGCCTTGGCTTAAGAAAATAAGCTCGAAATAATTGTTGTGCTTATGAGGTTTAGTTGTGCGAACATGTTTTCTGAAAGCTTCCACCTTTATGGAATTCTTGTCACTGGATTTGTCTTTGATGTCGAGCGGTTGATGCATTTTCAAGTTATTGGTCACCGATACAATTTAATACAACTAGTTTATAGAATCAAAAGTTTATACTGTCGGGAGAATTTTTGTAAACATGCTTATGCTTTAATATTATTCAAAGTTTTGATCAGTATTATTTTGTCTTTACTTTTGCTTGTAGGGATATTTTTTAGAGCACAGATACATTAACTATTCAAAACGCTAGATGAACAAAGGCAATTTTTTTTCAAGGAATTTATCTTTTAGGAGTAAACAGATAATCAATTTTGGAAGCATGATGGTGGCGACAACTATTTTGCTTATAGGCTTTGTGGGCTTTAGTATCAATACTACTGCTTTTGATTTTTTTGTCAATGAGTACAAACCGGTTGTCAATAAGAATACTTTGCATGAAGTGGAGAATCTTTTTTTGAGAATGGATTTGTCCTTGATGAAGTATGAGGAGAATATGGAGTTGATGGAAATGGTTTTTGAGGGAAACCCTGACTCCTATAATGATATTCAAAAGCATTTGAACATGGCTAGCCACAATAAAGACGCATTTGAGAATGTGGGAATATTGTTGTTGGATTCAGATGTATTGATTCATAGAAGTCAAATTCTTCCTGACGCAAGCCAGAACAAAGGAGTCAAATGGTTAAGAGACAATTTTTTGCCTTCGCCAGGCCGAGAGTTTTGGAATTTTCAAGCCAAGGATAAAAAGTTGTATTTGAATTTGAAGCTCTTTGACAAGCAGGGAAAGCCGGTCGCTATTTTATATGCCTATAAATCCATAGAAGATTTCACTAGGGAGATATTTAAAAATGAAATTGGTGAAAACGGGCATGTGTTTATCGCTGATGCGAATGGGGATTTGTTGTTATACAATCGTCAGAAATATGAAGAGCGACTGAATAATGTCAGAGAAGTCGCTTTGTTGGAAGCATGGGGAATTGACAAAAAAGCGCTAAGAAGTTCCTCTGAAGAATTCGAATATCAAGGAGAACAATATTCCATGTTCATTTCCTCGATAGAAGGAACCGACTTCTTTTTGATTTCAAGTTTTTCAGTGGATGAAGTGATTTCTCCTATATTGAAAACGTTTGTTTTTGAAGTGATGATTACGTTGGGTGGATTGTCATTGATATTTTGGATAGTATTGTTTGTTATGAGCAAAAGGACTTCTAGGTATTTGGTGTCTTTGGCTAAGACATCTGAGAAAGTGGGACGTGGAGAAATCGTAATGGCTGACGACTTGAGAGTAAGCAATACCAAGGAGTTTATTTTGCTTCGAAAATCTTTTGAGCAAATGGTGGACAGGCTTCGCGAAGTCGTCGACTTCGCCCAAGAAATAGGCAGAGGAAACCTGGAAAACAAGCTTACCGTCAAGCATGATAAAGATGAAATGGCCAAGGCTTTGATGCAAATGAGAGATGCCTTGAAGGGAATGAGGAAAGAGACTGCGCATAACCAAAAATTGTCTCAAGCTATTGCTGATTTTAGCGAGATTTTGAGGTTGAAGCATAATGATCTGGATATGTTGGCCAATGAAGCATTGAATTTTATTATACATTTTGTTAATGCTGCTCAAGGGGGATTGTTCGTGCATCGCAAAGATTCCGAAAACGGATATTTGGAACTTGCGGCTATGTACGCGTATGACAAGAAGAAGCACTTGCATATGAAAATCGAAGAAGGAGACGGTTTGGTCGGTCAGGTGTTTAGGGATAAAGAAGGAATATATTTGACGGATTTGCCAGAAGAGTATATTCAAATTACTTCAGGACTGGGCAATGTCAATCCAAGTTCTTTGATTGTAGTGCCGATAATGCATAACAATACTGTGCAGGGAGTTTTGGAATTGGCTTCTTTTCATGTCATGGGAGAATTGGAGAGAAAGTTTGTTGATAAAGCAGTGGAGGCGATGTCTTCGAGCATAGCGATGACTTTGGCTTATAAAGAGACTCAAAGGCTTCTGGAGCAGTCCGAGAACAATAAGCAACGCATGGAAGATCAGGAAGTGGATCTCAGACAAAATCTGGAAGAGCTTAGCGTGACCCAAGAAGAGATGCGAAAGATGGAGTTGGTCAGTCGAAAAAAGAACAGGCACTTGGAGGTGTTCATGAATTTTCAGCAAGAGCTATGCTTGTCAGTGGATAAAGAGTACCGAGTAATGTTCATTTCCCCTGCTTTGCAAACGTGGTTGTTGCCGTTTGGATTTAAAGTAAATGAGGGGGATCAGATCAAAGATGCGATTCCGGAAATCTCCAAGGAATTTTGGATGGATATACTGGAAGTAGGCATGCGAGGTTATCATAAAGAAATAACGGATCGAATGCCGAGCACTAAATTGATGTGCAAAATTTCCGTAGTTCCTGTATATCATGAAGGCGGTGTTGATGGAGTGATTCTGCTTGTGAATAACATTTCCGAGGATATCATAGATCAGAATGATTCGAAATCGATGTTGGAACTTGGGCGATAATTTTGAGTCATAAGCTCCGCTTCAAGTTGCGGAGCTTATGATAAAGATCAAACGTTCAAATTGTTGGGTTGGAAGTTATTGATTTGCTTGTAAAATTCGTTTCGAACAGCAATGTCATCAAAGCTTCCTCCGTATTCAATGGTAGTGGTCAAGCTGTTTTTATCTTTTATGCCACGGGAAGAAACGCAAAGGTGCTTGGCGCTGATAACTATGATCACATCTTTGGTCCCAAGCGTTTCTTGAAGATCGGTAAGTATCTGGAGGCAAAGTCTTTCTTGCACTTGTGGTCTATGCGAATAATAAGCAACCAGACGATTGATTTTTGACAGCCCGATAACTCTGTCTTTAGGAATATAGCCTACATGAGCAATGCCTGTGATAGGAAGAAAGTGATGTTCGCAAGAAGAATCAATGGTGATGTTTTGCTCCACGAGCATTTTCTTATACCCATACTTGTTTTCGAAAGTAGACAATTTAGGCTTGTTCTCAGGATTAAGACCATAGAAGAGTTCCTTTACAAACATTTTAGCAACTCTATAGGGAGTTCCTGAAAGGCTATCGTCAGTCAAGTCAAGGCCAAGTTCTTCCATGATGTTGGAAAAATGCCCCTGAATGTTTTTGATTTTCTCACTGTCCGACTTTTCGAAAGCATCCGGTCTTAGTGGAGTTTCCACACTAGTCGATACGTGATTGTCTCCCAGTAACTCAATTTGATTGTTGTCCATGTATTATTTGGTTTTATTTCAGGAGCCAATGCAGCACTTTTTCGCTTTGCACTGGCAGAATTTCTTGTTGTAGATATGCAATAAGATCAAGCTGGTCGCTAATGCGTAAATGGAGAGCTCAGGAAGTTGCACCAATGCAATATTCTCGTTGAGGATGACCAATAGCATCGCGGACCAATTCGCCCAAAACGCTACTTTGACCCAATGCTTTGAAGTGGTTTTACTGGATTGATAGATCGCTATAAACGATATCGCTATGAACAAAAAGTCGATCGACTTCCACCAAAATGGACTTGAATCGCAACATGTGGATGAGCATGTCTGAGCAATGAAAAGCAACGGGGTAGCCATGCAATGAATGAGGCAAAGTCCACTAGCCATAGCGCCAAAGATGTCTGATCTTTGATTTAGATACATCGATAGATTTAATTTTTGCAACATAAGTGCAATTTAGCTGATCTTAAGTTAAATGCAACTATGTTGCGTTTATTAATTCTATCATACGGAGCAACTTATTATAGTGTTTATAAAAATCATAAATTAATTAAAAAAGCCGCCGCTATATTAAGCTTCGGGGTATTTGTTTTTTGCGATTTCCTTGATAGTGTGATTTTCCAGAACCTTGTCTGGATAGGGGGTGAGCACCACGTTGATCATGGCTTTGCCGATATCCGAACTCATGATAGCGGATTTTGACTTGATGAGCAGTGGAAAAAAAGGCTTCAATAAGGTGTAAATAATATTGTACCAAGCCGTTTTGGATTTGATCCCTTTTTCGGGAAAAATAGCTCCCGGTCGAAATGCGTAAGCATCCTTGAATCCCATAGCCAAAATCATATTTTCGGTTTTGCCTTTGACTCTTGCCCACATGGCGCTTCCTTGTTCGCTGCTGTCCGTGCTCATTCCGGATACAAAGTTGAAGACGAGTTGATTGTTCAGCTCAAAAAGCGTGTCCGCGAGGGCTTTGGTCATGCCATATATGATTCGAGTATAGTCTTCCTCATTCATGCCTAGCGCGGAGACTCCCATGCAGTAAAAGCAAGCGTCGTAGCCTTTCAGCTCCTCTTTGATGGCTGAGAAATCTGAAAAATCCTTGTGGATGACTTCTATTAGCTTGGGGTTTTCGATGCCGACAGAACTTCTGCTGATTGACAAAACTTGTTCGACATTTTCACTAGCCAAGCATTCCATTAAGACTGATTTGCCGACCATTCCGGTGCTTCCTGTGATGATTACTTTCATAGGTTTGTCCTTTGTTTTCAATACTGTTCAAAGCATTAACTTGAGAAAAACCAAAATGTATAACCACAGAAGCGTTTTTGCAAATAAATTGCAATATCATTTGATTCGCTTTAGAAGTTTATTTGAGCTTGTATCCTAAGCAGGTTTCCTATTTGATGGTTGATTGGAAATTCAGAGTCCTCATACCTTCTGTTGGAGATCATATATTCTGCTGTTAGCTCAAATGCTCTGTTGGGATGCCACTCAAAACCTATTTCCAGATCATTTACCGTATAGCTTCTTGCGTCAAACTCATGTTTTTTACCTCCGTCATAATATTGGTACTTGACAAAAGGAATGAAGGAGTGCTTCCCTAGATCGGCTTTGTACATAGCTTGCACATACCCGCCATGTAGATTTTCGACTCCGATAGTATTCGTCTCCGGATCATATTCAGGGCCTTGGCCAAAGGTGTATTCCGCTTGCAAGCCAAAAGGCTGAGGAAACATGATAAAACTGAATGCCATTCTTTGATCCAGAAAGTTGGCGCCTTTAGCGAGCACCTTTGGCGCTTCAGGGTTGCTTTGCTTTACATACACGCTGTCTGAAACGTTAGTCGTTACATATTGTCCCGTGTAAGCTTGAACCCCAAGTTCGATGATTTGGCCATTTTTGAATTGGAAAGGATAACTGAATCTGGCTACGATGTGCTTGCCGCCGTTTTCATCCGGTTTGTTGGCTGTCTGTCCATTGAGGATACCGAATCCGAACATACCGTAATCACCGGAGAACTTCAGGTTGTTGTCATTAAGGAATTTGTAACGCTCTTGGACGATTTTAGGCGTCCAGTAAAAACTCATCATCAGGTCGCGCTCATTTGAAAACGCACTATTGATAGCGTCATTTCTGTCCAAGGCAATTCTATTTTGGGAAGATTGAAGGTTTTCAAAGCCAAAAGGCACTTTACTTTGCCCACCTCTTATTCGAAATGTTTTTTCCTTGTTTAAGTAATAGTCGAAGTAAGCATCTCTTATTTGGGCTGAATTATCTCCGCCAGAAGCAAAGTCAGGCTGAATGTAAACATATACTCTAGGATGGACAAATCCTGCCACTTTAAGTCGGATTCGTCTGAATGAGAAACTTGGAGATCCATTGATGCCCTTGTCGCCTTGTTCGTTTCTCAGGTCGGGATTGGTTTGGAACAAGCCATTGTAGCGAATCTGAGCATACCCGCTAAGTCCGATTTTCTGATACCAAGGTTTTTTTTCGTAATCCTCTTCTGTTTCCTCCTCTTGCGAGTTGTTTTTCTTGAATAGGCTGAATTTCTTTTCTTCTTCGGGTTTTTCTTGGCCGGCCGCTGACGATTGTTCAGTAAAGCTTAATAGGCACAAAAGGCATATGATCAATAAAAGAGATCTCTTCATGACAATTTCTTTGTGTATTCTTTTACTGGTACAAAGAAGCTACATGCAATACGCTCAATACATGTCAAAAGTCATAGTATTAACTGTTGAGAACCTTTACTTAACATTTAGGTAATTTACACTCCAATCAGGTTTACTTATAATAAAATATTTTTTTATAAGTAAATTTATTTATTCGATAATAATATAGTTTTAATATAGTGTTGTTTTCATGTTAAGTTCATTTATTATCTTAATTGTATTGATGTTGAATTTCGTGGAAT
Organism: Aureibacter tunicatorum; assembly: GCF_036492635.1. GTDB lineage: Bacteria > Bacteroidota > Bacteroidia > Cytophagales > Cyclobacteriaceae > Aureibacter > Aureibacter tunicatorum. Next base: position 3,790,718 of record NZ_AP025305.1, on the reverse strand, counting down.
ACTTCTTGGATTTTCTTGATTTAACAGAATGATCATTAAAAGAGGTTGATATGCTTGCTTTTAAAATTGATATATTGTAAAAAGAAATATGACTAAATATATTTTTTTGAAAAATTAATGAAAATTCACTTATCCAACCGTCTTAAAATAGACGTGAAAATCAGCTTTATGAGGAAAATCAGCGTTTTGTGTTAAGTTCATTTGAGCTTATTCGGCATATTTGAAGTTATAGCCAAATAATAGGTATTATGCAGGAGATAAAAATAAAGTCAATCACCCAAATGCATGAATTGATGGGCTTTCCTAAGCCCGAGCATCCATTGGTGTCGCTGGTTGATGCATCGCTGATCTCGATAAGCGAAAGCGAAGTTGACTATAGGGTAATCTATGATTTTTATATGATCTCGCTTAAGGATAAGAGTTGCGGAGTGGAGTATGGCCGCAATTCTTTTGATTTTGGCGAAGGTGTCATGGTTTTTTCAGCTCCGGGGCAAGTATATCGAACTACCAAGACAATCAGTCAAGGAGATATAGCGGGCTGGATGCTTTTCGTTCATCCGGACTTGATACGCAATACGCATCTGGGCAATATTATTCATGAGTATTCTTTTTTTAATTACGAAGTATATGAAGCTTTGCACTTGTCGGCAAGTGAAGAGTCAAAAGTCAATGAATGCGTTCAGAATATAAAACATGAATATGAGCAAAGAATAGACAATCATAGCCAACGTGTGATTGTTTCAAGTCTTGAGCTGTTGTTGAACTATTGCTCGCGGTTTTATGAAAGGCAATTCAATACACGTGTCAGTCAAAACAAGAGTGTGGTCGAGCGATTCGAAAAAGATTTGAAATGGTATTTCAATCATCAGCTTCAGTTGGAAGAAGGCTTGCCGGGCATTCAGTATTTTTCAGAAAAAGCGCATTTGTCGCAGCATTATTTCAGCGATTTGGTCAAAAAAGAAACAGGCAGGTCGCCTAAAGACCATATCAATGATTTTGTTGTGGAAAAGGCCAAGCATTTGTTGATGGCAAGTTCCGATTCTGTAAGCGACATCGCGTATAATCTAGGCTTCAACTATCCTCATTATTTTACCCGGCTTTTCAAGGCTAAAACAGGGCATACACCAAAGGAATATCGCGGAATGGCTTAACATTCCGCATTTTGTGCTATTGCTTCCGCATTTTGTGTCATGGAAAAATTATTGCGATATCGATATTTGTCATATCATTAAAAACCAAAGACCATGAAAGACACCATGTTAATCACAGGCGCCAGCAGCGGCATAGGCAAGGAGCTTGCAAGAATTCATGCTGAAAAAGGCGGAGATTTGATACTAGTAGCCAGAAGGGCGGATAAGCTTGAGGAGCTTAAGGCCGAGCTGGTTTCAAAATATAAACTAAATGTAATCTGCATTACTAAGGACTTGAGCGTGCCGGGGGCAGCGAAAGAGCTGTATGAGGAAGTCAGAGCCCATAAAATTGAGGTTGAGTTTTTGGTTAATAACGCAGGCTTTGGCTTGAGAGGCAAGTTTCATGAACTGTCTTGGGACAGGCAATACCAGATGATGCAGCTCAATATGCTGGCATTGTCGGAATTGACTTATCTCTTCTTGCCGGAATTCGTTAAGCGGAATAGCGGCAGAATTCTCAATACCTCTTCCACAGCTTCTTTTATTCCCGGCCCGCTTCAAGCTGTGTATTATGCGACTAAAGCTTATGTTACTTTTTTCGGGAATGCATTGGCTGAAGAACTTAGCGACACAAATATCACGGTGACGACATTGATGCCGGGAGCGACGGAAACAGAGTTCGCAAGCACTTCGGGTATGGATAAAACTGCTCTTTTTGAGCAAGCCGTATCCGCTAGATCAGTGGCCGAGGACGGATACAAAGGCATGATGCAAGGAAAGTTGGATGTGATATCGGGCTTGACATTTAGCCAGAAGATATCGTTTTCGCTTTTGCCTTTTATGCCAAAGAAAACGATACTTAAGCAAGTGCATAATATGCAGAAAGTGAATGAATAAGACATGTATTTAATATGCATGATGAAATGATAATGAGTTTTGGAATTTGATGTTTGTTTATTTGTTTTAGTGCATCTTATTTGATTCGAATAATCGTTTTGCCTTTAACACACGCATTCATTAATCATTAGTGGATGCGTTTTTTATTTTTCCTTTTGCTTTTTAAAAATACTCAAATGTTATATTCGTTACGGTATCATACATTTTGGTAAAAAATAGAAAAGCAATGTCAGGCATTATTTCAACTTACAGCAAGAAATTCATCAAACCTCTTGATCCTTCCGAAGACAGTATCGCCATTGAAGATATTGCTCATGCGCTTTCGATGATGTGCAGGGCAAATGGCCACTTTCCTGAATTTTATTCGGTAGGACAACATGCCATATTTTGTTGCGAAGAGTCAATAGAAAGAGGTTATGACGATCATGTGTCGTTGGCATGCCTGCTTCATGATGGAAGCGAAGCTTATTTGGCGGACATTACTCGGCCGATTAAGGCTCAATTGGGCAATTATTTGGAAATCGAAGAGCGATTGCAGGAAAAGATTTACGGGAAGTATTTATCCAGAGGTTTGAGCGAGGAAGACCGAGATAAAATCAATAGCGTTGACAATACTTTGCTTTATCATGAATTCAAGCATTATATGAATATGGAAATGACAGCTGTCAAGGGCGAGCTTTATTCATCTCCTTTGTTTCAGTTTGAGGATTTTGGAATGGTTAAGCAGAGGTTTCTTTCGCTTTTTGAAAGGCTAAGAAACTAGTAAAACAACAAGAAAAGCATGTGGATACGTGCTTTATCCTTGTTTCTTATTAATGTTCAAGTATTTGACTTTATTGTTTTTGCAACATTTGAGCGAGTTCATCGGTAAAATGAAAGAAATGTTATATACAGGCCGGGAACATACCTTATGAAATACATAGAATTCAACAAGACACTTTGCAATGTCACTTTCTTAATGAATGTCATCGATTTGCAATCCAAGTGCGCTATAGAAATGACATCGGAAACGCAGTCGGCAGGATTTTTTCAAATTTACTTTATTGAGCAGGCGGAAGGATATTTGAAGCTTAATGAGAGCAAGATTGATTTGAAGCCATGCACCCTTATATTCATTTCCCAAGATCAAAAGTATTCTTGGCATTTAAGCTCTGATCAATTTGAAGGAAAGCTCATGGTGTTTCAAGAAGATTTTCTCAACGACTTTTTCTCGGACCAATATTTTATTTACAGGCTTTTGTTTTTTTATCAGACGACTTATCCTTTGTCTATGCCAATATCCAAACCTTTATTTGAGGATACGATGGGCAAGTTGAGTGATATAAGACAAGAGATCTTGCATGTCCAAAGCGACAGCGCCCATATGATTCGTTCCATATTGTACAATATTTTGATTACGATTAATCGCGCATACGCCGAGCACAATCATATAGACCATGCGATTGCTTTGGATAATACGGCTTATCAGTTTAGAAAGCTTGTCGAAAAGCATATTTACACAGATCATAAAGTAGAGGATTATTCTTCCATGATGAATCTCAGCCGTGTGGCAATCAATAAAGCCGTCAAATCCCAATTCAATATTACAGCTACTGATTTTATCAAGTCAAGGTTGCTTTTTGAGATCAAGATGAAATTGATTCATACAGCCAAAACGGTGAGCGAGATTGCCCATGAGTTTAATTTTTCGGAGATTCAGCATATTCATAGATTCTTCAAGCAAAAGACTGGCATATCGCCCATGGAGTACCGTTTGAACTACCAGAATGAAGGAACATAGTTAAAGTGGCTATATTTCTAGTCTTTCGCCCATCGTTCACAATTGTATTGTGCTATTTGAATTTCATAATTACCGATTGATATTTTTTCATAAAGAGGTAAAGGTACCCAAATTGGAATAACCATTCGACGTCACGCGAATACCCGAAACCAAATAATAACGTACCCTTCGCAACGGTTGTCGGTTGGTTTAAAACGATGACGACCAATGCATATATCAATGGTGTTAAAAACAAAAATTGGAAACGGTTTGATAGACGATTTTGGCAACGAAATTATTATGAACATATCATCCGAAATCTTGAATCACATGAAAAAATAGCGAATTACATCATCAATAATCCTTAAAAATGGAATTCTGATAAATTAAGATTATAAGCTAGGGATAGCTATGAGATTAATACTTCGTAAATAATTTAAACCGTGACTAATACTAGCCATATAATAAGTGTTCTTCTCGAATTATTCAATTAATAAATGATAAGGAACCTTTGCTAATGATACAGCTGTAAAGCTTGTATTTATATGAAAATGAAGTTTGCTTTCAGATCTAGCTTGGCATTCAAAGAGCTCTGTATGTTGTTTTGAATCTCTGGATAAAAACTCAATTTATAATGAAGCATTGTAAAAGGACAAATCACCACAGAAATTTCTTTTGTTTTTTATGAAATTCTGGATGGGAGATGAATTCAGCAAGGCTGATTGGGTGGCTGGTGTGCCATTGACGATTTGGCAAAGAATGCTCTTCTCTTATGGAGTTTTCAATTTGTGTGATGACATAGTGTTCTTCATTATTTCTCCACGGAATAAGGTCTGGATCTGTTTGGTAATGTTCTTTATGCACATTTGTTCGGGAAGTGCCTTCAAAATAGTTTTTTGCATGTCCCAATTCATGGCCTAAAATCACAAAGGAGGGTTTCAATATATAATTGCCGCTTTGTGGAATATAGTAGCCTTTTTCTTTTAATAACTTTTTGGATCGGCTTGATTTTTCATCTTTGCGCATAGCTTTGGAATGTTCATGATGGGTTTCGGTATCTTTGACTATAGACCAATACTCTCCGAGTCCAACTCCTAATTCGTCATTTGGATAGACAAGTTCAATATTGCCGCCATGCTTTTCAGAAGGCGTAACTTCCGCAAAAGGATTTTCTTTGGAAAATCGGCTTTTGGCTGTCGCTTTAGAGGTTCCCCACCCTGTTGAATGCGCGCAGTTGCTGGAATCTTCGTCATAATATGATGTTGGATAAATATATACTTTATGGTCAGGGTTGGCAAGAATATCCATGACAAGCTTTCTGCCAAATGGACGAGCTAGTAATCTTGAAAAGGAACTCATGACGAAAGCATGAAATTCTTTTACTGTTTTGAATTTAATTCTGCCAGTGAACATTATATTGCTGATGAATTCTGATGATTCGGAATCCCCGCTTAGCATTCTCCATGTGGACTGAACATGATCATTTTGCTGTTTGGAGAGCGTTTCTTTATCCGGCAACCAAAGCTTGTGTCTTCTTTGTATCATATAAGCTGTTAGCTTCACATGTTCCTTGTGCAAAGTTTCCAATAGCAGAAATAGACTCTTATGGTATAAAGGAGGCAGGGCTAAGCTTAATACCGGGCACCGCTTATGCCATGCGTATATTTGATGTTCTAGTTCGTCCAATAAAGCCAATCTATGATGGCAGATTTCCATATCGGCTGTGATTAATTTTTCTCTTTTTCGCTGATGTGCTGAGGACGGATAATCGGGCTGTCCCAATTGTTTGATTTGAGCTTGCAATAGCTTAGCGTTATGCTTGACGATATCATATTCTTGAAGAGCTGCTTCAACCATAAGCAATTCAGGGACTAACTTTCGTCGTTGAGGAAAGTTGGGTGCATGTTCTGCTTCAAGTTTTTCCACAAATTGTGGATAGCTAAGCATTTCATGGCAGATCGAAGCGTCGAAGACAGCAGCTTTAAGCTCCTTTCGCGAAAGTTCTTCAAAGCCTTCCATTCCAGATGTAGCGTGCGTTTCTTTTTGTGCTTTATGAGGATCTTTGTCGACAGGCGAAGCTTGTGCTTTATCAGTCTTGAGGATCAAAGAAGGCCTTTCGTCTCTTCCTGATAATAGAATTCTGTCAGGCTCCAAGGGACTATGGCCATAATTCATTTTCCATAAATGCATGAGACTTGCTCCATGTCTTACCATTTCCATATTTTCAAATACTATCGCATTGCCAGAGTAAGGTTTCAAACCTTGATAGGATAGAAATTGGTCATGGATTTTCAAAACGTCATAATAAGCTGGATCTAGATGGTCTGTTTCGAGTACATTTTGACCGCAAAGCTGAGCTTCATCAATAAACTCCATCATCAGAAATACCCGAGAATGCTTATGTGATACACGAGTGAAAAAGTGCATTGCTCTTTGTCTGGCCAGTTGAAGCCATAAGTTAAGTTCTAAGCGACTATGATCGTGTTTTAGCGCAGGCATGTTTTGCCTTAGCCATATGGCGAATTGGTATAATTCGGGTTTGCTTCTTAAGGTATCGCATTCGATCTTTCCTTGATCGAGCTTGAGAAGTTTTAGAGTATCTTCGACAAATGGAGGGATTTCTTGATTAGGAGCAACGGGAATTCTCGGTTCGAGCAATTTCCGACCTTTGCTCGTCGCGACAATGAGATCGCCAGGCTTGTAGCTTTTAGATATTGTGTCGACAGAGCGATTGCAGAGAAAGAGTTGAGCCTTTATATCTTCTAAAGTGTAGTCTTCATGAATGCGTATTGGTGTGTCTGGATCAGTCAAAGCTTCTTCAAGAGCATCCAGAAGTTCCTTTTTTTCGCTTTCGGAACATCTATCTATTTCTTGCATAATGGCATAAGGCAGTTCGCAAGCGCTTTTGATAGGGGTGATGCTGTCAATTCCGACGTAGACATAGCGTTGAATGGGAAGTTTAGTTGTTTGTGGCGAAATAGAAATCCCTTTTCTTGTATTCGAAATTCGTTGTTTATTTTGTTTGTCGGCTTTGGTTAAAAACATCAATGATTAACTGTTCTTATTGCAAGTGGTCATATTTAGACAACAGCGTCTTTTATGTTTTGATTTAATACCATTGAGGTTTTATTCTTTTGTATTGCAATACAACTGCAGAGTTGATTTTAACTTATTTCTCTTTATTTGGTCTTGCATTCAGATGGGGACGCATCCAGTCAATATGCGCCTGCGACAGCTTCTCTATAAATCTTAGATACATTTCCTCAAAGGTTATAGGTATTTTCTCTTCCAGCACATCGCCCAACAGTCCCGCGCGCAAGGAAACCAGCGAAGATTTGGCACCTTGAATGTCCGGGGAAGTGACATGTCCGGGTTTTGAACGAAATTTGGAAGCAGCTTTAAGCTCATCAAATTTATCTTGAATGTCTTGGCCGTATAGAGCTTTGTAAAGTCGAACGAAATTCATAATACTGTTGTAGTCAATATCATCGGAGGTCATTTTGCTGATAAAATCTCTAGCTTCATCAAAATCTGTTTTCATCATTGTTTCAAATTCATCATCTTCATCCAATAGTAAATCCGAGGTGTCTGTTTGCTCAAGGAAGTGTTCCCAAGCATTGGGCTTTAAGTCCGTCATATAGGATCTTCCATCCAGATATCCAACTTCAGGATCATCACCCCAGCAGACTCCTTTGGCGATTTTTTGAGTGAATGGCATATCGACATCATTCATCCAGTGTTCATGATCTCTGAAAAACTCGCCTAGTTCGTCGAGAATATCATCCAATAGCGCTTTTTCCGCGACATATAATATGATGGATTCTTTTCGCTTTAACGCTTGCGCTCCCGGAGACACTTTGATTGTGCTTGTTTTTCTAAAAAATCGATGGTATACAAAGCTGAGCGCCGGCTCAATGTAGTCGCCTTTGACACTTAAATATATTTTTGATGGAAATGGGTGGGCTTCCCTTATCGCCAAGAAGTTGGGGTTTTTGATATGATAAAAACCTTTTTTATGCAGTTTCATTTCTTTGAATTGAGGGGGAGTTAATTCCAAAACTTCCCAATGATGAGCATGTTGCCAAGTTATTTTATCCAGACTCAAGGTTTTAAATAATTCCAACATGCAAGTCTGAACATCATCTGCTGATAAGGTATAACCTTCAGAATGCTTGGGTTTAACCGGCGTGTCATAAGAGTTGGCAATGCGATAGCACATGGTTTGAAATGACTTTGACCAATTCATTAGATTTAAAGGCAAGCCTGCCCAAATTTTTCTAAGAAACCGAATCATGGATATATAGCTACTGTCTTTGTCATCCAAGTCTAAGTTGAGATCTGACAGCTTCATTGCGAATTCTCCCTGAGGAAGGAGCGTTTTGACCCAAACTTGTCCAGAGTCATCATAAATGGGTTTGCCTTTTTGCACATCGTCGAAGACCAACATAGTGCCTTCATTTACAGCGACTGTATGCGCCTCTTCTCTGTCTTTGACGGATGCCCAAGGAATTGCCTGTGTGTCTTTTTTTGTTTTGGCAGGTTCAAAAATCCCTTGAATGGGGTGCTGAGGAGGCATTTTGCTCAAGCTGTTTGTTCGAGCATGTAAAGTTGTTTGACTGAGGTGGCGATATGATTCGTAAATTCTCATTTAAATCTCGATCAATCGGTTTATTTCAGTAATTTAGAACTATCGGGAATTGCTTCCTTAATTCTTTTTTCAAGCTGTGTCTTGAAGTTTTGGGTTACGCCATTCACCACGGCGCAAGCTTCCAAAAACATGGCTATGGTCTGGTCTTTGCCCTTGAAGTCATGGGAACGAAGTATGCCAAGATCTGCTTCTTGATCTAAAAAGTGCAATGCTGAGCTTATAAAGCCAAGTTCAAATATAAATCTATCTGAAAAATGAACACAACTTGATCTAGAGTTTGATCTGTTCATGACCCAAGCAGACAAGCTAATATGTTTGCAATTAATAAAATCTTGATACAGTATTTTGAAGGTTGACCTATAATTCATCATAAGCCTTTGATGAAAAAGCGGATTCATTTGAGCATCTTCCATCTCCTGATACATATTTACACGTTGGTTTTTTGCAAATTCAAGGCATGAGGACATTCCGCCGGGACAAATGATATGATCAATCGCATGAAGTACCTTGTTTATAGCGTCATAATGCAGATTCATTTTATAAATTCCTCCAAATATTCTGTCGTGGTTTCCCATTAGCATTTCGAAAAATGCCAGTTGTCCAGCTGCATGCATGAAGTTCAATGAATTTCCATAATTGACATGTTTCACATCCAACGGGCTCCCTTTGGCTCTTTCCATGACCAATATAAAGGGCAAACTTTTGGCCAGAGAGGTTCTGTATTCGGAAACTAATTTTTTGCTTTCCGAATCTTCATTCAGTTTAGACAACAAGCTTTTCCATGAAGGCATTGAGGGCTTAACCATTGTGCATGATTGAGATTGAAGTGAAGGACCGCTGAATGTTTTCAAGAAATTGGCGGCAATGGCTTCTTTGCTCGCATCTTCGGAAAACGAGCCTTCTTTAAGGAATTTTAAAACGAGCTGATTGCCTGCTTCGTCCGTTAAAAAGAAGACCATGGATCGATTCCCTTGCATAGGAGTGGATACGTTCACTTGTCCGATGAGTTTTTCCAGAGGATTTGTTACATCCACTAATTCAGACGCGCCGCAATCCGAGCTCGGTGAAATATTCCATTTAAACGCTGGACTGTCGAAGCGCTTCAGAACATCAGGCTTTTCAGCTGTGGAGGCATCGAATACATCAACTTCAGGCAATGGAGGCATAAAGCTCGCTTGAGGGGATGGAGCAGCCTCTAAAGCAATGTCAACGCTTTTAAAGCCGCTCATTAACGATGCTTGAGGATGTTGTCCTGCGGGTATGAATCTGGCCGTGGGCAATGTGACTTCCAAGTCATTTAAATGGGGCAAACTTTCTTCGATATCATATGGCTCTACTAGCATCCATTCGCTTGTCTTCGCTTGTTCGGTATGCAAAGTGTCTATCATTGGAAGTTCTTGCATCTTTGAGAATTCTGGCAAACCGCATTCTGTAGCTATGAATTTATGATAGTTTTTGGCTACACCGGCTTGCCATATACCTCTGAATTCCGACGTGTCGGCCATCAATCTTAGATATTCTTCCAGCACAACGGCCAGTTGAAGATATGGAGGGTGAAAAGTCAAGTAAGACTCTTCCATAGGACGAGGAGATCTCATGAATCGGCTCTTGGGTGACATGTACCTTCCTGTCTCCCATGCAAAAGGCATTTCAATGGAGAAGTCGGTATATTGGCATTCTCCGCTTACATAACTTCCCGGAGTCAATTGCCTTGAGTCGCCTATTTTTTGATTCATCAAGAAAAGATTTCTTCGCACTCTGTCCATATCTCTTCGGTTTCTCAAGTCGGTTCGGGCATGTTGAGCTTCAAAGACTTTCATAAGCAAACGCTTGCCCGGATCTGTGAGGAGCAATATTGAAAGGTTGGACATCAATTCAGCATCCAGCAAGTCTTGGGATGTATCCATATCATGCGTCGGACGGATTCCGCCTCTTGTTAAGTGATTCCAGACAGGAAGCATTTCTCTGCTTGCCCTTATCTCATCCTCTCTTCTAGTCAACATGGCGGTAGGGTCGTAATATTGAAAAAAAGCAGGCATTAGTTCGTCGTTCGCTTTTAATTGTTTCATAAGCACCATTCGCTCCAACTGAATTTCTCGAAGAGCCAGTTGTTGCATATGGAGATTGGGGTAGCAAAATCGATCGATGTATTGAATATTATTTTCTTTGGTCCATTCATTGATTAATACTTCGATCTTAAAGAGAATAAGCAATTTGTGCTTGAATTTATCAACATCTGAGAGAGTTCTTGATGTTACTTCGAAATGGTGGTATTTATCCAGCAGTTTTCCAACATCTTTTACTCCCGACATAAAAGGATTCTTAGGAGATTCTTGAAAGCTCAAATAATGTTCTCGGGAAAATAAAGCTTGCAAAGGAATCGAGCAATGCATAGACGGAGGAGTCTTGGAGAGGCCTCTTGATATTGAAGCGGGGGCTTCGCACTTTTTAGCGTCTGTATATTGGATTTCCCTTGCAAACATTATTGAATTTTATTCAGATTCTTAGAGTGGTAGAGTATTTTTTGATAATAGTTGGCGATTTGTTGAGTTTGGTTAATCCAGCGGATCCAATCTGTCTCCAGAGTCTTCGGTGGTGAAAGGGTACATTTCTTTTTGCCAGAATAAATAAGAAGGATGGGCAACGCTTCCCAAGTTGAGCGCTTGGCGAGTTTGATCTTCAGTGCCAAAGAGAAATTCCTCGCCATAAGTATGCTCTGAAAAGATTCCCTTTCTGGACAAATCGGCATATGATAAGCCTGACATGAGGATAAAGAATGAAGGGTAGAAGCTTATTGCCCCTCTGTTTTGCCTGCTGCTCCAAGGATAGGTGGGGACAAATACTGCTGACTCATCGATGCGATGCGTCGACAATTCGAGTATGATAGGATGTTCCGGCAGATACTTTTCATCAATGACCACTGTGTCGGAAAAGTCGGGTTCTCTGCTTGTTGGCAAGAAACGAGAACTTTTTGTTAATGAGCCTTCGAGCATGCTTTTTTCTTTACTATGAATATATTCCATAAGTTCTCTGTCTCCCTTTTCAAGATATTGTTGATCCAATGATTTATGATAGTCGCTTCCCAGAAATCTTATTTCGAATTTCATGGGATGTTGGCCTTGTACAGCTTCTATGTATATAGGTTGATTGGGTCTGCTGTTGGCAATATCGGCTAAAAGCTTTGCAGTTTCTTCTTGTTGGAGCATTCTGGCCAAATCCGCTCTAATGTCCCAGTAAAAATTTGAAGGTCCGCTAAGCGTTCGCTCTTTGTTTCTTAATAGTTTTATGTGAAGAAGGTAATTGGGGCTTGAGAGTTCACCGGCAGTGGATGGCGGTGGAAATGCTTCATTCGCGGCATGACGGAAGTTTTCGACAGCAACTTCAGGTTTGAATTTAACTTGTTTTGATCTAGGCGTGGATTCGAAGTCGTCCTTTTCCCATTGTTTGGCAAATTTGTCCCTGCGCTCTTTTTCTTTTTGTTTTATCTGATGCAATTGTCCCTCTGTTTTCAGGCAAGTTGATTTTTTTATTTTGGCATCTGTGGGTGTTGGACCTTTTTGATAAGGAACATGCTTGAATGGAATAAACTCATCTTGGTTTGCGGCTCTAGGAGGAGGCAAGGCTATAGCTCCTTGATCAGCTGGTAGTATTGCTGGTTGATGAGAGGTTTCGCTTTGAGTAGTACTGGGTATTGCTGGTTCCGTTTGGGCTTTAGATTTTTTAAATTCCTTATCCCAATCTTTGACTGGGCATGAACCTACGATTTCTTCGGGAATTTCGCTTAAGATGATATTTCCTCGTTTGCATAATATATCTTGCCAGATTTTTTGAATAACAGATGGTTTTACTTTCTTTTTGACTGGAGACCATAGGTCAAGCCCGAAACAGATGATTGTCCCTACGCAAAGCCTTCTTTCTTCTGCGACTTGCTCAAGCAACTCCGAAAGCAGGTAGTATGATGGCCAAAACCTGTATTGAGGCCGAGGAGGATCCACTCTCCGATCTTCAAAATAGTGTATTGGCGATGAACTGTACCATTCATTTACTTTCAACTCAAGCTTTAGCAGCAACTCCATTGACTTATCGGCCCAAGCTTGCATGTTCTCTCTGGATGTTTCATCGTATAGTTTTTGCGCATCATGAAATTTTTTCAACAGTTTGGCAATGCCTGAAGTGGATCCCGGTGAATCATATGTTCTGGATGCAGCGCTGAAGGCTTCGCTATCCATTAACATTTGAATAGGCAGATTTTGGCTTGTGCTTTGATTATACTTCTTGCCAATAGTCATTTGAAGAGGTTCTTTGGCAACCGAAAGCGGCCTAGATTTAGATAGACGAGATTTGGATGAAAAGGCGAGGCTGTTGTCAAAAAGCATTATGGAAATTCAAGTGGCCATACTATTCACACAGTTTGCTACTGTTAAGGTTGTTGTGAAATAAGAAAGTCCACGGCTAGCTATTCTTACAAAACCAACCGTGGCATGCTTATTTTTCTAAAACGTATTTGATAATAAAATCAAACTCTCCGTTCAAGTTTTGTGAAAAACTGTTTGGGTCGTCTATATGATTCCTCAAAACCCTGATGAATCCATAGGCGCCGGTATTGGTTCTGATTCTTATTACACTCGCTCCGTTGCCGTAAGGGCCAGTGCTTCCGTAAAAAAATGAAAACCCTCTGCCTTGATAATCTCTTTGTTCTTTGTAAGAGACAGTGAAGTTTTTAACATAGTTGTCAAACAAGTCTTCGGGAGTTTTTATCGCATTGAAATTTGGATGTGAACTTTGAAAGTAATCTGATAAATAAGGCGCGTACAAGTCTGTATAGGCAAATGCCACAGGTATCGCTGAATTAGCGTAAGCTGTTCTAGTGCCTATTCTAAGGTCTGTGGATGTATTATTTTGAATTACCACGCCAGACTCTTCCAAGGATAACATTATGGTAGTGCCTGTGCGGGTTTTCAATTTAACGGTATCAGTGATGATTTCTGAACCTATTGAATTGAAATTGATGGAGAAGTTGCGACTTTGCGTCAGGCCTGAGTTTAAAGTGGCTGTTACCCTGAAGTTTACATTTTTGCCAATATCTGAATATACGGGAGTATATCTGAGCTTGTAAGTGCCTCCTGTAAAGTCATTTCCGCTGGCAGTCATTGTCAAGCTATCTCCCTTATGCAACTGGATATTGTTGAGTCTGTCAGTATGAGACAAGTGAACATCCACTTCGAAAGCTTCAAAGACATTTCCAGTTTCTGGTAGCTGTCCGATAAGCATGTTCAACTCTTGATTCAGAGCTTCCGACTCATCATTGTTGCATGAAAAGGATATGAATCCAATGACAAATAATAAAATTAGGTAATAAGGTTTCATGACATTCGTTTTTTAACATTTACAAAGTCAGAACAGATGTTGATTTTTATTGTTTGCGTATGAATTGAAAAAGAGGCTTCTGTGATTTTGATTAAATTCAGTTTGATCTAGTTGATTATATTCTTGTTGTACTCAGGGATATACTATGTGGTTTAGATTTTTATAGTATAGGCGGATGAATATGATGTTTTGGTTCATGAATTTTTTACCAAGTTATCAAAATGGGAGTTCATAGCTGTTTTTTGGTTGTTTTTCGTAGGCATTAAGTTCGGATCTTTGCAGTGTAATAAAAACAATTAGTCATTTAAAGAATTTTCAAATGAAAGTGCTAAAAGAAATATGTTTAACTGTTTTAATGATTATTACGATGTCAACACAATCAAATTCTCAAAACCAAACCCATACCAAAGAAGCAATACGCGAAGCCATGGATCATTTGATTGATCGGGCAACTCATTTTGATGTAGGCGCATTGGAAACAATTTACCACAAGGATTTTCATACGACTTTGGTAATGCCGGACAGCAAAGTGATTACTTACAATAAGAGGGAGTTTATTGAACATTTTGCCAAGCAGGCTGAAGAGGGAAAAACACAACTCAATACTTGGGCTGATTGGCATGATTTCAATATTATCGGAAACACCGCAGTTTGCGTCTTGACGAGAAAGCATAGCGGTATGACTGGCGAGGAAATGAGATTGCTTTGCAATATTGAGTTTCGTTTTGAAGACGGACGTTGGCAGGTGATTCGGGAGGCTATTTTCTTGCGTCCTCTATAAATTCCTTAATGTTTTCCAAATGCGTGAGAAAGAATGGGATAATAATCTCATGCATTTGATATTCAATATTAACTGAAGAAAAATGAAAGATAAGACTATAATTATAACTGGTGGCAGCAATGGCATCGGCAGGGAAGCCGCGTTTGATTTTGCGACTTTGGGAGCCAATGTTTTGATAACAGGCCGTGATAACTCAAGGCTGGAAGAAGTCAGTCGTCTTCATTCCAATATAGAGCATTTGGTTGCTGATGGCAAAGATCCAAACAGCGCGAAACTAATTGTTGAAAAGGCAATCTCTTTGTGGGGAAAAATAGACGTTTTGGTTAATAATGTCGGAGCAGGCTTGACTTCCAAGTTGGAGGATGTTACCGCTGAGCAAGTTGCGAATGTATTTACTGTTAATATCGTAGGCACCAGCTTGCTGACAAAGCTCAGTATTCCATATTTAAGAAAGTCAAAAGGAACGGTGATCAATATTTCAAGCGCCGTTTCAAGCAAAGCGATTCCGGGGATTTCCCATTATGGAGCGAGCAAGGCAGCTCTGGATTACTTAACTAAAACGTGGGCATTGGAATTGGCTCCTGATATAAGAGTGAATTCCATAGCGCCTGGTCCCACCAAGTCAGGAGCGCTTACAGGCATGATGGGCCTTTCGAAAGAAGATGCGAAAAAGGTGGAAGAGCAAGAAGCTTCTTCAAATCCTCTTAAAAGGAGAGGCATTCCTTCTGATATCAGTCGTTGGATTGTTTGGCTGGCAAGTCCTGAGACATCATGGACTACAGGCCAAGTGATTGCCGTTGATGGAGGATACGGTATTAATTAGATTAATAATTAAAATTAGAACTTTCAATTTACATAATAATAAGAAGAGTTATGGCATCTATTCCAAGTGTATTACCCGGCAGAATTATAGTTAATGGAGAAAATCCGTTCATTTGGCTATCTGAAACTGAAGGAGGGCCTCGTACTACAGAGGCTAGTGTTTGGACAATAACTTATTCGGAAAAAGGCCCCGGACATGCTTTGTTTATTAAAAGCGAATTGACCGACAATCAGTGGAGAATTTATACTGACAATCCTGAAATGACACGCTGGATGCAGTCGACAGTGCAAGGCATGTTAGTTCCCGAAACCGCGGATCAATCAATTCCTGTTATTGAAGCGGAGTTTTCGCACCTTGGAGATGTGAAAGCTTCATGGACGCAGGTAATCAAAAGCAAAGAAGACCTTGTCGTTATGACTTGGAATAATATGAAGCATCCCATATTGGTCCAAGACGAGGAGATTAGCGTTCCCGGTAGAAAGTATGGAGTCAACGCAGTGATGATTCCAGCAGAACAGGCTTATTTGACTCTTAATGGCAAATTAGCTTCGGGACAAATATGGCCGATGGACATGAATGGAACGCCATTCAGCACAGGAGCCTTGGCATTTTCGGAAAACTGGAGAGCAGAAAAATAATAATCAATAAAGTTAAAAATGCAACGAGTTTTGATGAGCTATGCTTTGAGGCAGGCTTTATTGAAACTCGTTTTTTTATGAGATTGAAAGGTATAGCGAGTCATTAAGCAAAGATGAGACTTATTGATTATCTGATAAGCAAGGTGCGACATGCATGTCGAAGTATGGAGCTTGATTTACCCAAAACATGTAGTTGACTCTTAAGAAGTCTTTGGCAAACGCATGCAATAATGGAACAACATTGGGGCTTTCTGCGGATGAAGAGTTTTCAGCATGTTCATTATAGTCTTTGTCTGCTCCTGTTTTGCCAATATAGTTTCCATCTTGAATTGCAATGCCCAATGGAACTGAGAAATCACCTTCATGCATCAGCGCGATCAAATGATTGAGTTGGCCTTTTCGCTGAACCATCAAGTCGGGCCCCCCGAGTCCCACGCCGATTTTTTCTCCATATTCATATATCGAACGCAAATACCCTTTGTCATCCCAAGGTAGCCATTCCCCCGGCATAAAGTTCGCATACTGCATTGTAACAGATTTAGGGAATGCTTTTTTAAGGGCGAGCATATTTTCCTTAATACACTCTGCATATCGCTCATAGTTAAATGCAGTGTCATGGGGATCGCTTGACCCTGCCGCAGTCTCTTGCAGGTTGATTCCTTCAATGAGGCCATCAAACTCTCGTCCTAGCTCTAGTAATAGCAACGCCCACCTTTTTTGGACATTTTTATTCCACCGTTTAGCAACCCATCCTTCTTCTTCAGCGGAAGCTACACAGCCTCCGTCATACTCTTCGCTGAGTAAATAGTCAGGTACAGCTTTGTATGTTGCCTGAAATGAGACATCTTGAAGTTGAATAAAAAGAGATTTTTTGTGTCTTAAGAGATATTCATAGTCTTCATGGATGATGGAAAAATCATATTCACCTTCGCTTGGCTCTAATTGTCGCCATGAATACATAATTTGCGCGCCGGCAATTCTTTCTGTATTTATAAGCGAATGGTTTTGAAGTTGGTCTCTATTTCTTGAGAAATAAACAAAATGTTTGATTTCATCTTTTTCCAATGGACAATTAGCGTTTAAGTACTTTTGATAAGCATTCGCATATCGATTGGCTTTGTTATATTCTTTTTCTGAGAAGCTTGGCAAGGTGAATAGGCACATCATTATACCTATCAGGCAATTTTTGAACGTTATCATAATATGATATTTGATTTCTCAATAAGTGGCTATAAAAATATCAATCTCGTCGGGATTATGCATGGTATTGAGTTGGAAAAGACAAGATCTCTTGAATATATATTATCATATTTCAATTCAATGATATATTGTCTATTTTTGAGTTGGATCTTCTTGAAAGATAACCTGCTTTGGTCAATTGAAAATACATTTGAAATATATCGAATATATAGTAATCTTGCGAGTTTAGTGTTATTAGAAATAAAGCTCCCTCATTTTATTCTAAATCAAATTAAGTCATTATCAACTAAATGGTAGCATTCATGAAGCCGAGTGAAGAACTATGAAAAATTCAATTAAGTTATAGGTGAATTTATAAATTAGAGCTATTACGGAATCTTGATTAATAAGTTTTATAGTTTTTATCTATTGGTATGGTAATTTCATCAATTTTCATTATAAGAGGCTTTTGCTTTATTTTGTTCAACGAACAAGAAAGGAAAAAGCATGAAAAAGTTATTTAGTTTTATTTTTATTTTGCAGTTGTATTTTGTTGCTAACGCTCAACAAATGACCACTAATACTGGAGCTCCAATAGGTGATAATCAGAATTCAAAAACAGTAGGGGAATATGGTCCAGTGCTGTTAGAAGATATGCATTTGATTGAAAAGTTGGCAGCTTTTGATCGCGAGAGAATACCTGAGAGAGTAGTGCATGCGCGTGGAGCAGGCGCTTTTGGCGTTTTCGAGTCAACGAAAGACATGTCGGAGTATACGATGGCGGCGCCTTTTCAAGGGCAAAATTTAAAAACGGAAGTCGCTGTGAGATTTTCCACAGTAATTCATGGAAAAGGCTCTCCTGAGACCGCTAGAGATCCAAGAGGTTTTGCCGTGAAGTTTTATACCGAGCAAGGAAATTATGATATCGTAGGGAATAATCTGCCGGTATTTTTCATAAGAGACGCTATAAAGTTTCCGGATATGGTTCATTCCTTGAAGCCTTCACCGGTTACGAACAAGCAAGACCCTAATCGATTTTTCGATTTCTTCTCCCATGTTCCGGAGGCTACGCATATGATCACTCGTCTTTGGACGGATTTGGGAATTCCAAAGGGGTATCAATACATGAATGGAAGCAGTGTGCATGGCTTCAAGTGGGTGAATTCGAATGGAGAAGTGATCTATGTGAAGTATCATTGGGAGTCCAAGCAAGGAGAGAAAAGTTTGACCGTGGAGGAAGCCGCTCAACAACAGGCTAAGGATTGGCAGCATGCTACAGTTTCATTGTTTGAAGACATTGAAGCTGAAAAGTATCCGCAGTGGGATCTTTATGTGCAGATGATCAAGTCAGAAGATATGCATTCGTTTGATTTTTGGCCTTTGGATGCGACTAAGGATTGGCCTGAGGACAAGATTCAACGAATTAAGATAGGAACGATGACACTTCACAGAAATCCTGTTAATTATTTTCAGGAAGTTGAGTCCATCGCTTTCTCTCCGGGGTCATTGATTCCTGGGGTCGAGCCTTCTGAGGACAGGCTTTTGCAAGGCAGGCTTTTTTCATATTTTGATACGCACCGACATAGGCTAGGCCCCAATTATTTGCAAAGCGATGTCAACAGGCCGAAAAATAAAGTTGTGAACTATAATTCCGACAGCTATTCGAGCGGCAGAAATCAGGGGTTTGATCAAGCAGATGTTAACTATCAGCCCAGCAGAAAAAGCAAAGCTTCCGATACTCCGTCCTACAAGTATTCTAAAACATCATTGGAAAAAGTAACAATCACTCAGGAGAAGATTTCCAAAACGAATGACTATCAACAAGCGGGTGATTTTTACAGGTCGCTTACTGAGGATGAAAAAGAAAGTTTGATTAATAATTTGAGCGGTGATTTGGGCCAAGTCAATGACAAGGAGATTCAAAAGACTATGATCACGTATTTTTATAGAGCTGATAAGGATTATGGGATGCGTGTCGCTAAAGCGCTTGGATTTTCATTTTTTGACTTTTTGTAATAATGCTCAGGCGGAGTTCTTCCGCCTGAATTTTAATTGAAGTTTAGGTTTATAAAATAAAAAGGTATGAAAGCTGTGTTTATATTGCTTTTGGGGATCATATCGGTCAAAAGCTATACTGCGATGAATGATGACATATTCCATGCTGCCAGAAGCGGGGATTTGGCAATTGTCAAAGAGGTTTTATCGATAGACCCGAAAGCCATTGACAGACAAGATTACAAAGGGTATAGCCCTTTGATTTTAGCGGTGTACAATGAGCAAGAGGAAATAGTTGATTACTTGCTTGAGCAAGGCGCTTCGGTTTCCTTGAAGGATAACTCAGGAAATTCGGCACTTATGGGAGCTTCTTTCAAAGGTTATTATGCTCTGGCTGAAAAGCTTCTTAAGGCGGGTGCTGAGATTGACGCGGCTAATCATAACAAGGCTACTGCCTTGACTTTTGCATCCACATTTGGGCATGAGGATTTGGTAAGATTGTTTATTTCCAAAGGAGCGAATCCAAACTTAGAGGATATTAGGGGAATGAGTCCTATAGATCATGCTAAAGCGCAAGGAAATATGGTTATCGTGGAATTATTAAGTAAAAATAAAGCCTATTAGCTTAATAGGCTTTATGATAAGTTTAAACGGTTGTTTCCAATACATTTAATAGTTTCTCTTCTACAAGGCTTCCATATAATGGGTCGGCTTGTTGGAAGAATGAAATCATGCGTTCTTGAGCATATGGAGAAGCGTAGGATAGTCCATCAGCGATGTTACCAGTAAGAAAATCTTGCTGCTTAGGCGTCATCAAGCGGAATAGCTCACCTGCTTGGGAGAAGTTGTCTTCATCTCTGCTGTCATATTTTCCAATATTCGCTTCATTGACGATCATTTCAGGCTCGCTGATTTCTGGTGTATGCGCAGGAGCTCCATTTTCAGTGCGATCATTTGGATAAAAGTTGACAGACGCGTTTTGAGGATTAGGCGTATTATTGTGATAAGGGCACATGCCAGCCATAGCTCCGTCTTTTTGATAGTGATTCACCGGACACTGAGGTGCATTTACAGGCAGTTGGTTATGATTTGCGCCAACTCTGTAACGATGAGCGTCTCCATAAGCGAAAAGCCTTGCTTGCAGCATTTTATCAGGTGAGACTCCGGTGCCGGGAACTACATTGGCAGGACTGAAGGTCGCTTGTTCCGTTTCGGAAAAGTAATTTCCCACATTGCGGTTTAGCTCTAGCTGACCAATCTCTATAAGCGGATAGTCGCTATGAGGCCAGACTTTTGTAAGATCGAAAGGATTGATTTTGTAATCAATAGCTTCATGCTCCGGCATGATCTGCAAATGTACCGTCCAAGTTGGAAAATCGCCATTTTGAATGGATTGCACAAGGTCTTCTTGCATGCCATGTGCAGGCATTTGAGCCGCTTGCTCATTGTTGAGCGTTTTAATCCCTTGGTTGGTCTTAAAGTGCCATTTCACCCAATATCTTTTTTTCGCATCATTCCAAAGGCTTAATGTATGGGAGGAGTAGCCATTAATGTGCCTTAGACTAAAGGGGATGCCTCTGTCGGACATTAGGATAGTGATTTGATGCAGAGACTGCGGATTGTTGGCCCAAAACTCAAAATGATGCGCAGGATTTGGCAGATTGGTTTTAGGATCTTTTTTTTGAGAATGTATAAAGTCTGGGAATTTCTGCGGATCCCGAAGAAAAAACACAGGCGTATTGTTTCCAACCATATCCCAATTGCCTTCTTCCGTGTAAAACTTCAAGGCAAAACCACGCACATCTCTGACATAGTCTCCAGAGTCCTGGCCTCCAGCTACTGTAGAAAAACGCGCGAATACTGGAGTCTCCTTTCCCGTGTTTTGCAAAAATTTCGCGCAACTAAACTCGCTTAGGTCTTTTGTCAATCGGAAAGTTCCGTAAGCTCCATAGCCTCTGGCATGAACAATTCGTTCGGGAATACGCTCACGGTTGAAGTGAGCTAGCTTTTCCATTAATTGCCAATTATCAAATGTAAGAGGTCCACGACTCCCTACGCTGATGCTATTGTTGTCATCGCTAATGGGAGCTCCATTTTGAGCAGTTAATTTAGATTTATCCATATTCCGTTTAAATAATCTTTAACAGCAATGGCTTTCTTGAATATAGTTTCCCAATTGATAGGGTTATCAAAGGGGCAAACGATCACTTAGAGCCAAAGCTGGATTTAAAAAAATACTGTTTAATAGAATGTCTAATACGATATACTTTTAATATCGAGAAGTGTAAACTTAGTTTAAATCTAAATTGCTGAAAATGACAATACTCAATACGGAACACCGCAATTGTCATGGAAATTGTGAGTGCGTGCGCTGAGATGGGGAGTCGTTGAATGAAGGTCAAAAGCATGGGAAAGATTGCTCCCATGCATAAAATACAATATTATTCTTTTGTATAATAACGTCCATTATAATTGGCGTCGCTATCGCTTGAAGTTTTGTAAAATAACCAAAAGCCATCATCGTCTTCTTGGATTGGATATACTTGATCGTCTCTGTTTGAAACTTTCAAAGTGATAACACCTGTAAGCTTGACATCCATAGAGGTTATATCCGCATCCACTTCATCTTGTTGCGCTTGAGTGTATTTGCTTTGTTCAAAAGATCCTTCTTGAGAACTTGTGCTTGAACACGGCCCTTGCGATTGGTAGTTGTACGTAAATGTATTGTTGTCATTGAATTGATAAACTCTTGTGTCTGTGTATGATCCGGGACAAATATCAAAACCATTGCTGTATGACACATTCTCAAATTTTCCATTTAGTTGGTTGACTGTGCCATCGCCATTATCGTCAGAACTGTTTCCGTTGTTATTGCCATTGTTGTTTGAGTTGTTGTTGCCTGCATTGTTGACATTTGCTGGCGCGGGACTGTCGTCGTCATTGTTGCAGGCACCCATAAGGCATGCCATGCTTAAGGATAAAAAAAACAAGGTTAAAATTCTCAATCTCTTCATAATCTTCTCATTTAATTATTGAACTAACTCTACTACCGAATAAGTAAAATGATGTTTTGTTAAATAGATTGTAATTTTAAAGCTCTTTAAATCAGATACTAAAGTATTAGAATAGCTAAATATTATGATAATGAATAGATTGATGGTTTTTCTTATTTATTTGTTGAATTTGAGCTTGTGGAGGTGTGGAAAGGTAGTATTTCTTCGAATAAGTGCGAGCTATTGCATGCATTGATGAACATATTTCATGCATTTCTATTAAAAATATAGTTAATTGAATGAATGGGATAAATGCGTCAACTCAAAGCCAAAGATCTGAAAGCGTCACATCATAGACGTTCTAATTCCCGCATGTCGAGTCGAAGCATAATGCCTCCTGTAAATCCCTTGCCCATACAAGCGCTGTTTGAAACCGCAAAAGCGAAACGAGACACTCAGATTATTCATTGGGAAAGAGTCAATGACAAAGCAATTAAGAAATCATTTGCTGTGAAGCAAGGAACTTTGCTTCCTTTTGACCATGAGCAAAAAGCTATTCCGCCGTTTGACAAGTCCGAGGAAGTATGGGTGAAAGTGCTGGCGCCGCAAGGAGAGTATGCGGTTAAGCTTTCGGATTTGAGTGTGGATTTGGATGAGAAAGACAGCAGTTTTGACTCTATGCTTCAATATTTAACCGCGATATGGAAGAAAGTTGAGAGAGGCTTGGAGCTGAATATTCCTTATCAAGAGTTTTGCTATAAGGTGGCAAATGCTCAGAGCCATTCGCTTGAGGGAATTGGCCAAGAGCAACAATTGTCTGAAGAAGAAATACAGGAAAGCTTGATCAAAATGTTTAAAAATCTGAGTGTGAAGAAATTCATGTGGCAGCATGGAAGCAAACATGAGACGATGTCATTTTCTTCCGAAACCAGAAAAATAATGAGAACGCATAAGAAAGGGTTTTATCATATCAATAATCCAGATGCAAGAGACATTGATCAAACCAGAGAAACTTGTTCCAAGATCTACTTGAGCATTAAGGGAGATTTTATTGAGCCTGCATTTAGCTTTGTATATCATAAGTTGTTCAAGAAGACGCGATCGATCAAAGTGTGTTCGGGAGCTCAGGTTCGTGATCGGATAGAGACGATGGTCATTTATGTAATTGATGACGCTTTATTGGATGATATGTTGGCAGTATTGGTTGATTTTTTCAATGACCATGAACATTGGATGAATGATGCGATGATGCCTTTCACGCAATGGGTTGCAAAGGGAATCTCATGGGGCAAGGATCCTAGTGTAGGCTACAGGTTAGGGATGAAGTATTTGAAGGATGTGGAAGAGGAGCCTTGGGAAAAGTTTTTGGAAGAAACTTCGCCAAGACATTTATCCACTAAAGAAAGAATAAAAGGCAGGTTGAAAATATTCATGGCTTCCGAGCTGGATGAAGCGAGGGAAAGACTGGTTAGAACGAGAAGAAATCAAATCGACGTTAGTCGCTTGCAATATGTTGTGGATTTGTTTTTGGCAGTTTATGGAGTGGATATAACGAGTCATTTGGAGGAACTTAAGCGCACATCTACGGCAAGGTTTAAACCCGGTGTTGTCACTTCGCTGGGAGCTCCAGGGGCTTTGACTTCATTGGCCTCAATGAGAGCATACCTATTGGGCGACTTGCTTGAGGAGAAGTTGCCGGCTTCTTTTGAGGAAATGTATTTAAGGTTTATGGACAAGCTTGCGGATGGAAGCGTGGATCGGATGCATCCGCATCTCAACGCTACTCGCTATGGCTATAAATCAACCGAAATTCGACGGCCGATTTTTGATTAAAAGTTTTACCTATTGATTTTGATGGATTCATTATGCATACTGCTGGGTAAGGTTTGAATAAACATATCTTTTATTATTAGCTTGTCAGGGAAACTATTTGGCTTTTTTTCATAAAAGAGAAATACGGTATCATTTAGTATTTGATATTTGCCGGATGCGCCACCTAAACCAAGTTCTATGTAAAAGTTTTCGTTTTCATATAATATGACTTGTTGCACACCTATGACTAAATCATTCATAGCTGAGTATTTAATTTTGTTTTCTCCGCATGAATATATTATGATTAGAAGTAAAATGATGAGACTTTTTTTCATAGATCATTGTGAATTAGTTTTTTAAGGATACTCAAGCTCCAGTGCAATTCTCGTTTTCTTAAGTTGTCTGTTAATAATTCAAGTCTCCAATCTTCAGAAATATCATTTTTTATTTTATAATCAATTAGGTAGTAAATAGAAATATCAAGAGTATTATTTGCTTGTTTTGCAAACGTCTTTAAATCAATACTTGTCGTTTTTTTATTATTTATTTGTTGACATAATTTTTTAAGCAAATAAAATGAATTCATTTGTTGATCATAGTGCTTAAATGTATAATAATATTCACTTCCTATATTTTCAAATGATTTTGACTGTGTATAATCTAAGACAAAGTTGTTGGAGATCATGTTACTAGTAGTGTATAAAATATTCATGCAGTCACTTGTCCAAGAGTAGCCTGGATCAAACCAAAGATTGGCTTTTTCTAATATCAAGTAAATATATTTTATTAAAATATTCGTGTCGCACTTTTCAAGCAATATATCTATTTGTTTATGATAATGACGAATTGATAAGTTTTTGTTGAAAAGATCAAGGTTCAGGCAAAAGTAATCGATAAGCTTTATATGTTCATTACTGATCTTTTTTGTTTGCGAATTATTTAACTTTTTATATACTTCATTTTGATTACTACAAGTTAAACTTAAGTAAAATAAGTTTTGTATATCATCGCGAATAGCCCATGGATATATTTCTTTTTTTGATGTATATAGTTTGCGTGCCCAATTATAATTCAATTCTAGTTGATTTGAATTTACGTTTAAAAAATTCCAATTATTTACGTTAAAATTATAGTATGTAGTTAATATCTTTCCGTATAATGTAGTGTTCAATATTGTGAATATTAAGTGTTGAATTTGTTTTAATGTAGGTTGCTGTTTTTTAAATTTAAAAAATTAATATTTGTATTTTTATTGTTAATATTTTTTTATCCAAAAAGCTAAGTATGCTTTGATTCATTGATAAATATGGTCAAGACTAGCTTTCATTCTCATTATAAAATTTTTAGCTTTTAAGTCATGTAGAAATTCGATTTTTTTTGACAAGAAGAAATAATAATAAATGATAAAGATAGACTAACTGAAGTTAGTCTAACCAATTTGCTTTGTTCATTAATTGAGTTTATTTCTCAATTCACTGATTTTTTCAAGATACTCCTCAGCATTGGAGTTGTCAGGGTTTAATTCCAGTGATTTTTTGAAGTTATCAGCAGATTTTCTATAATCTTTAGCTAAGAAATAAGCTTCCCCGAGGCTATCGAATAAATTAGCGTCTTCTGGATTTTCAGAAACCGCAAACTCAAATATTTCTATGGCCTTGTCGAATTTGTTTTGCGCGATCAAATCATAGCCTAGAGCATTCATGTAATAAGATGAGCCAGCGACAAAATTAGCAGTGTCAGTTTTTAGCTTATGGTATTTTATGATCGCTTTCTCTGTATTATTAATCAGCTCAGGTTCTAGGTATGCAACTAGGTTAATCTTTGGATAGTCGATCAAATCATTCTCAATTTTATAATACAAGTTCACCCAGTCATTGAAAGCTATTTCCGAATTATTATTCATAATCAAGACTATGGCATAATTGCTCGTTGGGCAAAGAAATAAACCGCTTTGGATGCCATTCGCTGTTCCCGTTTTTGCATAAAAGAAGCCTTCTTTCTCTCCTTCGCCGACTTCCCAAAGGTAGCCCATATTGCTTTCTTCGCTTTGGAATAAATATCTATAAGATTCGCTGATGTATTTATTGTCGCTTTCCATCTGAAACTTCATGAACTTTATCATATCCGGCAATGTGGAAATGACTCCAGAAGCTCCTCCTAATAATGGCGTCTTGTCGATAGAGGCCACTTGATGATGCTCTCCATAGCCATTGGACAGGTATTGTTTATGTTGATCGTAGTTTTGCAAATAGCTATTGTTCATGCCTATTTCAGCGAATAAATCCATAAGCAAGTCTTCATAAGGCCTTTCGTAAGTCTTGGATAATATATAAGCGACAAGCTCAGGACCTGAGCTATTGTATTGATAATGAGTGCCCGGCTTTTTATGCAGGTTGACAGATTTTAATTCCCCAAGGAAATCGGTCATGTCATATTCAAATGCCTTGTTTTCGTAATAGCCTTCATTTGTTTTTTCAAAGATCTCTTTCAGTCTGTCGGGATTGTTGAAGCCTATAGTATGCGTTAGCAAATTTTGTATTGTCACTGGAGTTCCTTCAAACTCAAGATTAGAGTAATCTCCATCTAAATACATTCTGATATCATCTTCCAACTTAAATTTCCCTTCCAGAACGGCTTTGGCAGCCAATGTCCCTGCGAAGATTTTTGAGATCGAAGCAATTTCATAAAGGGTCTTGTCATTGGGTTGATTGTTTTGGCCTTTGTCCATTTCACCATAATAATTCTGATATATCATACCTTCCTTGTAGACAGCGATAGCCAGTGAATTAATATTGCCCTTTTTCAAAGAACTTTCAGCGTATTGATCGATCAGTTTTGCATGAACCTTAAATGGGTTTTCTTCATTTTTCTTTGCTGATTGACAGCTAAAGCATGCGAAGCAGGTTAAAGCGAGGATCAAATTTTTCATGACGTTTAGATTAGATTGATGAAATTACTTTTATAATTTATGTCTTAAAGCTTTTAAGGTGTTATTGATATTATGGTATGAAGCAGCCCTTATGCCATGAATTTAAAGTGTTGATTGTCAGTTGTATGGGGAAGTCGAGGAGAATTGTAATGTCCGATTGTCGGACAGTGTTGTAGGATAATCAGACAGTGAAGGTATATAAGACTCTTCCTTTTTTAGGACAGTAAAGTAGTTAAATTTAATTTTCTTTTTTGGTTTCTCATTTCAAGAGCTTCATAAATTTCAATATCAGGTTCAGTCAAGGGTGGCTTGTGTTGCGCTGAGGCAGTCGTTTATTTACCCTTGATGGGTTCTAATATTGAGCTTACCTTTGCTTTTGAGATGAAAGCCAAATTCGATTTTACAAAAAAGGGAAGAGGCATTATTCAAAAACTCGCGTTTCCAAGTGTTGATTTGAATTGGACTCAGATCGAATTCTTATGTTAAGATTGCGATTGTTTTCCGCTCTTTAATAGCGTTAATGCCACTTTGGCTTTGAATTCAGGGGTGAATTTTCTTCTGCTTTTCATACTACCTAAGTTAATAGATTGTGTCTTGACTTGCAGTCCTAATTTGGAGTTGATTGTACATATTAATGGTTTTTTGAATTTATTTTGAAGTGAAATTTGAAATCTAACTTAGTAATCTTTTCGAATTCTTTTGCCTAACAATGTATTAGGTTCGATATAACATTTTCCAAGATATTTTGAATTCGTTTTCATAATCTTTAATATTTCTTCATATCTCCAATAATCTCTGCTACCAATCTCATACATTGGTTTATCATTTATGAATAATACACAAAGCTTAATTTCTTTTCCTGAATTAAGGTTCCGTACTTTTCCCATTGCATAGCCATCCAGTTCATCCCATTTGTATTTCCTCACCTTAAGTTTAAATGGTTGAAAAATTTTAATATGTCCTGAAGTTGTTTTAATGAATAGGCACCCATTTTTTAATTGTGTTAAAAATAATGCAGCCATATAAGTCACAAACGGGATGAAAAAGAGTGATGGCAATAAAATATCAAGTCTCTGAAAGATTTTAAAATTAAGTTTGCAAAAAAATAAGGCTATTGTTCCTAGAAAAAAAACAAATGAGAACAACTTAAATAACTGATAAAAGATATTTATTTTAAAATAATAAGAAGTGGTATGTTTAAGGCTTTTCATTTATTTAAATATAGAGAAAATATTTAAATAAATAAAGTAAGTTGAATATTGTTGAGTTCTTCTATTTTCATTTAACAGTTAAAATCTAGAGTCGAAAACGATGAATTAAAATGACTATCAGCTTAGTTCACCTTAATAAATAATTTGACTGTAAAAGCATTTATTATAATTCGGAAAAAGAAAAAGGTGAATCGATTTAAATTGTATTTTAAGGAGAGGTGTTGGTCTTTGAATGGCTTGAAGTGTTAAGTGTTTGCTGTTTTACTATATCATACTATGGGGTGTTTTTAATTGATTGATTGGTAGTTTTTTAGTTTGGTTTTTTGTTTTGTTCATATGAGCTTTAGATTATTTTATTTACAAGAAAAAGTGGTTACAACAAGTGCTAATCCTTAACTAATGTTTAAGAGCTATATTTTACTTATTTTAATATTTTTTAGTTGAGCTAAATGATCTAATTAAGTTGCTTTTTCAATCTAATTAAGAAAAGTTGTTTACTAAGAAAGTTCGTATCAATAGCAGAATAATATTTTTTATCATTTCACATTTCAAGCATAATCTCATAAAGATGAATAAATCGAAAAAAGAATGCGTCTTAATTGGAGCGGGAATAGTCAATTTGATTACCGCGTATTATCTTAATAAAAGTGGCGTAAAAGTCATGGTTAAAGATCGCTCTTCAGATCCATTGACCAATGTGTCGGAAAGGCAAGGAGCTACATTTGGAGGTGAGAATGCACGAATGTTCACGTTTACAGAAGCGGATAATTACAATGAAAAGTCGCATGACATATACAGAAACATGTCGGACATTATCCAGAATACGATTTATAACGATGGATGGAGAGTGGTGAATGAGATGCGAAATACAGAGACTGAATGGCTTTATTATTTTCAGGGAGTATCACCATCCGATGCCGTGAAGTTTAGCGATGATATTTATGATATCAATATTAAATCAGGAATGATGTGGAGTGAAATGATGTATGAAGAACCTGACTTATTTGAAAGCTCGAATGTGAGAAAAGATATCGTAAGGATATACAGTGATAGAAAAGATTTTGTAGCCGCAAAAAAACTGCATCAAAAGATCGGATCTTTTATCAAGGAGTTGGATTTTGATTCGCTCATCGATGATTATGGTTATTTGAAAACAGCCATTAATCAAAACCATCTAGGTGGAGCGATGATCTGCAATGGCTTTACATTGCAGATTCATGATTTTTGCGTTAATCTTATCAAGTTGTTGGAAGAAAGAGGAGTGGAGTTTCAATGGCTGCAAGAGTTTCAAGGGTTTGAGAAAAGTGATTGTGGGAAAATTACAGGTTTGAAAATCAATGAAAAAGTTACAAGGCCAAAGTATTCGGTGCTGTCGCTTGGGGCATATTCTGGCGATCTTTATAATCAAATGGATAGTGAAAATAAAGTGCATGGAATTCTAGGCATTTGGCTTAGTGTGCCGAATGTGTATGGAGTAAAGAACTCGTTAAAGATTCATAAAGATGGCCATGTCGGAGAGGATACTAATGTGACAGTGGTGGAGGAGAGCAATGCGAAGCGACTTGTGTTTGGCTCTGGCTATGGTTATGTAGGCAGTGTGAAGTACGATGAATGTACTATTGATGATTTGAAACCACTATATGATAGTTTGTTGGAGACGGTTAAGATATACTTTCCTGAAGCTTACGAACTGGCCCATTTGGATGGATCTTTGTATGAGGGCTGGAAGTATTGCATCCGTCCGTTTACCCCAACAGGTCTCGGAATTTATGAAGTGCAAGATACCGAGGATGGCGGGATTGTGATTCTTACTGGAGGGCATAATACTGGAGGCTTCACTCAAGCTCCGCTGATAGCCAAGTCTGTTTTAGATACGCTTAATAATGAATCGACAAGTATGGAGCGAACTTTTCATCCTATAAGAGGTATTTCATCCATTGTGGAGAGTGTATAATGATTGTGAAATTTGGTGTGAATACTCGTTTTCAAAATGGATAAATTAGAGATTAATAAACAAGACGGCGATTTGTTGAAAATAGCCGTTTTATGTGGTGATTCGGCTCAGCATGCTTATCTCATAGAGCAATTAAGCCAATATTTCTCCATAGTAGGTGTTGTTATAGAAACCGATAACGCTCAAATGAAGAAATTATGGGGGAAAAAAAGGTATCGTTTGTGGTTGTATCGCCATTATCATAGCATTAAAAGAAAATGGAATGGGGATGCATTAGCCCGGAGGAAGTTTTTTCAGGAGTCAAATTTATCAAAAGCATCAACTGAAGAGATTCCGACATTAATGCCTGAATGCGTTAACGCGCCTATCGTTGCAACTACCTTGAGAGAGTGGCAAGCTGATATTATTATCAGTAGTGGTGTCATGTTTATTGGCAAAAAAGTGAGAAACGCATCGGCTCCCATTATCAATTTGCATACAGGAGTACTGCCATATTATAAAGGCAATCAGTGTATATTTTTTGCCATGTATAATAATGAATTTGATAAAATTGGAACCACGCTTCACCTTGTCACTGATAAGTTGGATGGGGGCGATGTGATCAGTATAGCCAAGCCGGAAGTTTTGGCAAATGACAATGATGAAGCCCTTTATGCTAAATCAGCGAAATCTGGGATTTCAAGACTTATAGAAGTTCTCAATGTATTGAACTCTCAAGGCCAAATAGAATTAAGCAAACAAGATGATGCTGGCAAGATGTATAGCCATATGGACAGAACTCCATGGGTGGATATGAAGTACTATTTCAAAAAGAAATTTGATATAAATAAATCATCTTTATTCAACAGTGCCATAAGAGACAATTGAATAATTCATTTTAAGCTCTTCAGATTTTTAATGAAACAGCCCTCTTCAAATTTAAGGTTTTGAAGGGGGCAAGAAGTATATTGTCTTGTTAATAATTGTGGGGAGAATAGCAGTCATTTTTAACCCAGAATCAAAACACCATCTTAAACTCACTGTATTCGCCTTCTTTGCTAAATACATCCAGCCTGCCTTTATGAAGTCTCATGATTTGCCTTCCGAGGCTCAGGCCTATTCCGGAACCGCTATCTTTTGTAGTGAAAAACGGTATGAATATTTCTTCCAGCTTGTCTTCTGGAATGCCGGAGCCATTGTCTCGGATAGAGATGGTCAATCTTTTATCATTTAAGCAAGCTTTCACCAGAATGTGATCAGCATCGGCTTGGCATGCGTTTTTAATTAAATTTATCAATAGTTGCTCGATTAATTCTTCGTCAAGATCGTAGGCAAGTTTTTCAGGAATCTCAAATTGAATAGATTTGTATTGAGCGAAATCCGCGTATTTCAAGAGATAGCTGATATTTTCCGTCATTTGATTGATTGATACACTTTGAATATCGATAGCGGGAACATCGGTAAGATCTCTATAGGCTGTCATAAAGTTCGTGAGCCCTTGGCTACGTTTGTTAATTACTTTCAAGCCGGACTTTAAATCTTCTATATCTTCCGGGTTCAGCTTTTTGTCATTTTGTTCGACGCTGTCCAGCAGTGTTCCCGATAGGATGGTGATGGGACTGGTCGAGTTCATGATTTCATGGGCTTGAACTCTGATCAACTGTTGCCATGCTTCCATTTCTTTTTCTTCCATTTCATTTTTGATATCCTGAAATGAAAACAGTCGAATACTTTCTTCGCCGAGTTCAAAGTCCGCTCTTCTCACTATAATGAGTTTCATTTTGCCTTGCGTGGAAAAACGGATCATGTCATTGCTTCCTGAAGGCATTTTCCAAAGCTTTTTCGGAAGTTCATTACTGATATCTTCCAATCTTGAGATATGAGAAAATTCACCAATACCAAGCAGTTCCTGCAACGATTTGTTCACCGACTTGACTCTGCCTTCATGATCTGTGCTCATCAATCCTATATCGACATGCGATACGATATTTTTGACAAAGAGGCTTTTTTGTTCTTCTTGTATTTTCGCGCGTTGATACATGCTGATCAATCGGTCGAATTCTCCAAACAATTCGCTGACCATCGGGTCGTCATGCTTTTCAGCAAAGGACTGTGTTCGATCATCCAAACTGAATGCTTTAAGGAAATTCATCAGTGATCGATTGCCAATATCCACGGATCTAATCAGCCACCAGATTTGAAATGCCCAAATCAGAATCAAAAGCGTATGCGTAAATATGTACCCTTCGTTATCAATCGACAAGACTAAAAGCAAAGGAGTCAAAGCCAGCAATAAAGCTTGCAGGATTATTTTGCCTTTGTAACGATTAAAGCGCATACTTTTTCATTTTTTCATATAAGGTTGATCGGCTGATGCCCAATGTCTTGGCCGTTCGAGAAATGTTGTATTCGTTTTTATCCAATGCTTGAGTGATAAGCGTTTTCTCGTTCGTTTCCAGATTAAAGTCTTCAATATTAACGCTTTTTCCATTGGCAATAGCTTGGGATTTTCCTGATAGGGAAAGGTCATTGGTTTGAATCTTTTCCGAAGTGCAAAGGATCACGGCTTTTTCCATTGTATGTTCGAGTTCCCTGATATTTCCGGGCCATGCATATGACTTCATCGCTTCATGAGCGCTTTTGTCTATTGTTAAGTCTTTGGAATACGACTCATTGAATTTTTCCAGAAAATATTCTGACAATAAAGAAATATCTTCTTTACGATCCCTTAGAGCAGGCAGTTCCAATGGAATGGTGTTAATACGGTATAGCAAGTCTTCGCGGAAAGTGCCTTCATCGACCATTTGATGAATATCTTTATTCGTCGCGCAAATCAATCGAATATCAACGGGCACGGGCTTTTCACTACCCACAGGGAATACTTCTCTGTTTTGAAGTACTGAGAGCAGTTTGCTTTGTTGGTCTAAAGGTATGTTTCCTATCTCATCCAGAAAAAGAGTCCCTCCATTCGCCAGCTCAAATCGACCGATGCGGTCTTGATGAGCATCTGTAAAAGAGCCTTTTTTATGTCCAAACAATTCGCTTTCAAATAATGTGGAGGTGAGCGCTGACACATCAACTTTGACAAACGGTTCTGATTTGCGATTGGAATTGGCATGTATCCATTGAGCCATCACTTCTTTGCCTGTGCCATTTTCCCCTAAGATCAATACATTGGCTTGAGTGGAAGCGACTTTGCTTCCCATGTCGTACAAACCTTGCATGCGTGCAGAATTGGTTTTCGGAGTGTCGGCGATATTTTTTTGATGACTTTGCGAAGAGGTTTTCACTGAGCCTTTTCGGCTTTGCACGATTTCAAAAGCGTCGAAAACCGCTGACAGTATGCGGGCTTCGCTCCAAGCTTTGTCCATAAAATCTGTAGCTCCGGCTTTTACGGCTTTGACTGCCAGTCCAAGATCAGAGTAAGCTGTCAGCATCAGGACGATCGCTTCAGGATTAATTTTCAATACTTGATTAAGCCAATACAAGCCTTCATTTCCAGTGTTTATGCCTGCCTTGTAATTCATATCCAATATGAACAGGTCATAGTTGTTTTTGCTCAACAGAGAAGGGATGCGTTCCGGAGAAGGAGAGGTCTCTACTTTCGAAAAATGTTTTGATAATAATATCTTCAAAGCGATCAATAACTCTTGGTTATCGTCCACGATCAATACTTTGGCTTTTCTTTTCATGTATAGATTTACGCCTTTGGAATATTTAAATTAAGCGTATCAATTTGTTTTAACAGGATAATATTTCCGTTAATTTAGTGATAATGCTAAATATTAAATAATATATTAAATCATAATTGTGATAAAAGCTAGTCACATAACAAAAGTTTTCATTCGTAAGAACGTAAAAACGGTTGCTCTGAATGATATAAACTTAGACGTGAAACAGGGCGAGTTTGTATCGATCATGGGGCCTTCCGGTTGCGGAAAGTCGTCTTTGATCAATATCCTTGGCATGTTGGAAGCCCCTAACGAAGGTGCTTTGTATTTTGAAGAAAAGCTAGTCAGCGGATTAAGTGAAAAAGCGTTAAGCAATAAACGAAAGGGAAAAGTCAGTTTTGTTTTTCAAAACTTCAATC
The DNA here is from genome assembly GCF_036492635.1 of Aureibacter tunicatorum. Classification (GTDB taxonomy): domain Bacteria; phylum Bacteroidota; class Bacteroidia; order Cytophagales; family Cyclobacteriaceae; genus Aureibacter; species Aureibacter tunicatorum. The sequence continues at coordinate 3,756,533 of NZ_AP025305.1, read as the reverse complement.
TCATCGATGAACTGAATGTTTACGACAATATAGAGTTGCCGTTGATGTATTTGAATTTGCCTAGAAAAGAGAGGCAAGATCAAGTTCAAAGAGTTATGGAACGAGTTGAAATAGCTCATCGGGCAGAACATTTGCCTCATGAGCTATCGGGAGGGCAACAACAGCGTGTGGCTATTGCGCGAGCTGTTGTGACAAGGCCAAAGCTTATTCTAGCCGATGAGCCAACAGGAAATCTTGATTCTCACCTTGGCAATGAGGTTATGGACTTATTGCTTGATTTGAAAAAAGACGGCTCAACGATCATTATGGTTACGCACTCTCAACTTGATGCTGACAAAACGGATCGTATCCTTCATCTATTTGATGGAAAAATCATTGGGGAAAAGGTGCTCAAAGCTCCGGTAATCTATTGATTGCTTGAACGTTTTACTTTTTGGAAATTATATTCGTATGTTGTTTTACTACTTGCGTTTAGCTATTCAAAGGCTATTGGCATTAAAGAAAAATTCCATTATCAGCGCTATTGGCTTGACCATGGGAATTAGTTGCGCTTTGTATGTTTTTATTTGGGTGAAGCATGAAAAGAGTTTCGATCAATTTCATCCACAGAAAGAACGCGTCTATACTTTTGGCTATGTTAATGATGAAAGCAATGAAGTATCCCCTTTTTGGCCATATAAGGTTTTCCATGAATTTCCGATAAAGGGAACCGAAGCCATTACTTTGATAAAAACGAAAGCGGGCAAGAACATCAGATATAATCAAAAAAGTTATTCAACAAACATTTGGCTTGTTGACTCTTTGTTTACAAAGTGTTTGAACTTCCCTGTGATTCATGGCAATGAAGATGAGTTTTTTAATCATAAACGGAGCATCATTCTTAGTGAAAAGACCAGCGAGGAAATTTTTGGCAATATCAGCCCTATTGGTAAAAAAGTCATTCACAATAATGAATTTTATACGATTAAAGGAGTGGTATCGGTGCCTTCGAATTCGACCTTGCAATTTGAGGCATTGATATATAACGATCCTGCAGATTGGGATCAAGAGATTTTCAATTATAATTTCAGAGCATTTACTTTGATTAACCCTGGCGTAGGCTCAGAGGAGCTTAGACATAATATTAGACAATCTTTAATGAAGTTTTACAGTCCATCTGGTGAGGATGCCGATGATATTCATGAATTAGGTATTGACTTTCAATTGTTGGATGAAATACACTTTAATCCTGTTTATTCATCTGTATTTGGTAAATCCGGGAATAAAAACTATGTGATTATTTTTACAATTGTCGGAATATTTATCCTTATTATTTCCGTTATTAATTATATCAATCTCAATGTCACGCAAGCTCAAACCAGAGCGAAAGAAGTGGCCGTAAGAAAATCCTCAGGAGCTAGCACTCGACAAGTTATGATTCAATTTTTGATTGAATCCATTTTCATATGTCTGATCTCATTATTTTTTAGTTTAGTAATTGTTGAATTAAGTTTTGATGTTCTCGTGGCACTATTGAATCAAGATATTGCTTTGTATGAAGAGCTTACAGTTGGGACATTGATGAGTATCTTTGCATGCACGATATTATTGGGTGCGATAGCTGGATTGTATCCTTCCATTTATCTTTCTGAAATTCCGCCTTATCGCATTCTCAAAGGAAATACTTTGGAAGTAAGTGGCAAAGTGTCTTTTATCAATGTGATGATGTGCATTCAATTTGTTGTTTCAATATCTATGATAATCGGGATGGGCATAGCTTATCAACAAATGAAGTATATAAATGGCTATTCACTGGGATATGATCAAGACAAGTTGCATTACATATTGTTTGAATCTCTGAAAGGGCAAAAGCAGATTAAGGCATTGAAAGCTGAACTGAAGAAGCATCCGGTTTTTGAGTCTGTATCAACTATTACTTCATCGATTACCAGGCAAGATTTTGAACAAGATAGAATTATGTATAACGCATTGGATAGTGTTGTCAATGTCGAGTTTAAAGGGACCTTTGCCAGTCCCGATTTTTTGGAAACGGCGGGTATTGAGATTATCGAAGGAAGAAATTATGATCCTAAGCTAGATAAAGGTCAATATGTTTTTGTCGCCAATAAGCATTTTGTCAAAAAATATATGAGCGAAGGAAAATTCAACGAGTGTAAATTCGGAAATTGGAGATTTGAGAAGGATAGCAATGGCATTAAGATCATAGGCGTGATCAAGGATTTTAATTTCTTGAGTCTTCATCACGATATTAGTCCATGGGGTTTTTACCTGCATCCAAATGATGAAAATCACGACGTGCTTGCGGTAAGAATAGATCCAAATAATGTAGAGCAAGCAAGAACGGTTTCATCAGGCATTATGAATCGCTTGGATCAGGGAGAAAGCATCAAGCTTGTATCAAATAGAAGTTTAATCAATGGTCACTACGAATCTGATCAGTTGTTTTCAGATTTATTCATTATACTTGGATGCATTGCCACATTTATAGCATCTTTAGGATTACTGACACTAAGTTCTTTAATGATAAGCTCAAAAGCGAAGGAAGTGGCTTTGAGAAAGATATTTGGAGAATCGGCTTTTGTTTTATCCTTGAGACTGATCAAGAATTTTATTTTGTTGATATTTGTCGCTTTTATTATCGCTTCAAGTGTGATGTGTCTTGCGATGAATAACTGGTTGGGACAATTTTCCGTTCGCGTGGACATGTCGCCAATGCCTTTTTTATTGGCTTTGATTATATCAGTGCTTGTTGCTGTAGGCACTACGGCTTACCATATTTTCAAAACAGTGAATTTAAGCCCTTCGAATGTGCTAAAGGGAGAATAAAAAACTACAGACTCAAAATAATAAGAGCCTGTAGTTTAGCCAAAATCAAGCTAATTTAGTTCAACGGATTTTCATCAAATCGATATAATCTTACAGTCAAAGTATTTGTCGTGATGTCACTTGTGCCGACACCAATGATCGTTTTGTCATTCAAATAGCTGTAGCTTTCGTGACTTGTGCGTAGTTCAGCTGTTTCAAACAAGTGGGAAATTCCTTGAGTTTCTCCAGGTCTGGATACCCCAACAACTTTAAGAGAAATCACAGCTCCCTCAGGTGTTTGAATTTTGCCTCGAACATTTAATTCCAAGCTACCGTCAGGAAGAACTGTGGCATAGTCGATACCTGAGATATCGCCATTGATTTCCCCTTCGGTAGTTCCTTCAAACTCAAAGTCAACTCTAGCGCCTTCAGCAGGGATAGGGGCTGTGCCATTGAATAAATCTTCTTGGCTAATGCCAAAACCATCCATATTTGTAGTTGCGATAGTCGCTTCGTATACTAGCGTGGCATTCTCGTTTTCTTGAATGTTGTCCCAAGTGAATGGAAAATTGTTGAAGTCAGCGGTTTCTTCTTCTGGGTAAGGGTTCTCTCCATTGAATGGATCATTTTCAAAAGCGTAGTATTTTACAGAAATGCTGTTAGTTGACAAATCAATGTTTCCAACGGGTATAATGAATAAGTCGTTTAGGTATGCGTAATTTGGGTGGTTGGAAGACAAATAACCTGTTTCGATAAGGTCTGAGCTTGTCTCGTTCACAGGCACTCCTTCTCCTTTGTATCTAAAAGCGATGCTTGCATTGTCATCTGTAGTGATGGTGCCAAATACATCGATATCCGTATACTCTTCCGGAGATGAAGGCAAGGTAGCGTAATCATAGCCTATAAATGACCCGTTAAGCTCGCCCTCAATATCTCCGAAAAAAGTAAAGTCTATTCTAGCTCCCGGCAATGGTCCCGTTTCAGGAGCATTGTAAAGCTCTATAGGGGTAGCGGTTGCCACTGTTTCATATAATAACCTAGCGTCAGGGTTTTCATCCAAATTGTCAAAAATCGAGCTTTCTTCATTCGAGTCGTCGCTGTCATCCGTCTCATTCGGCGTTTCCTTTTCCACAGGGTTTTGAGGAGTCATTTGATTATCATTGTCATCATCGCATGATGCTATACCGATGATTAGCGCGAATAAAAAGCTGAATCTTAAAATGCTTATTTTCATAATTTATTATTTGATGGTTAATTGCCTTTTGTGCTAAATGGTCGATGCTTTAAAAAGCATATCATAATTAGAATTTTTTGATATAATCAAATTTATGAAGAGACTAATTTAAGATTGTATATATTTTAAGGAGGATCGTATATATTTTAAGGATATGTTTTGTTTGATCTGATAGAGGAGCTTTTCGTCGGAGTTTAGGAAGTGTGAACTTTTTATTCCATAAAAAATTATATTATAAGAATGTGAAATTATGAAGGTTATCACGATCTGTTTTTTATTGCCATATTATTTTCCTCTGGAGGCAATGCAAAGGTGGACGATATAGGAAATCATAAAAAACTAATGGTGATAAATACTAGTGGAAAAGCTAACTGTGTAATTATGAGTGATGTGGGAATATGCCCTAAGTGAGGTAGCAAGGCGAGAATAAAGAAAACGCCTAATGGAGAAGTTGAATATAAAGCTGTCCAAGATGAGGAAGCTTTTAATAAAATCTCTCAGCTTAAACAGGCAATGTTGAAATATAAAGAGAAAGCTGAAAAGTTGGAGAAAGAATTGGAGAGACTTAGATGAAATAAAAAGAAAATGCAATGAAAATAGCGGTAACAGCAGCCAGCGGGCAGTTGGGTGCATCGGTAATTAAGCAATTGATCAAGGATATTGGCAATGAGCGTGTCATTGGAATCGCGAGAACTCCCGAAAAAGTTCAACATTTGGGCATAGAAGTTCGAAAAGGCGATTACAATCAGCGTTCTGACTTTGAAGTTGCTTTAAAAAATGTTGAGGCAGTGCTTTTGGTATCGGGCATGGATGAACCACAGAAGAGGCTGCAACAGCACTTGAATGTCATTGAAGCGGCTAAGTCGAATGGAGTCCGAAAAATAGTCTATACGAGCATCATCGGAAATGAATTCGAAACGGCATTTAGCGATATTGTTAAGAGCAATCGCAGGACGGAAAAGGATATTCAAGGCTCTGGTCTTCAATGGGCGATAGGCCGAAATGGAATTTATTTGGAGCCGGACATTGAATATTTGGACCACTATATTCAAGACGGAGAAATTAGAAATTGCGCAAATGATGGCAAATGCGTTTATACGACCCGTGGAGAATTGGCTTGCGCTTATGCCCAAATGCTTATCAAAGAAGATCTGAACCATCAGACTTTCAACCTTGCTGGCAAAGCGGTTAGTCAAACAGAACTTGCGAATGCTATTAATCAAGAATATGGAGCCAATTTAAAATATCGTTATGTCTCATCGGAAACTTATACTGAGGAACGTGTTAAAGCATTGGGGGAGTTTTTGGGGACTGTCGTCGTTGGGATATACGATAGTATCAGCAAAGGATATTTTGATGTGGAGTCTGATTTTGAAAAAGCGACAGGCAGACCGCACATGTATTTGGTGGATATGATCAAGTCAATTAGAAGATCATAACGTTTTAATTTATGTGTTAAAACGTTATGATTGATTGTGAAGGATGTATATATGTATTAAAGTTGATTGATGTATGCTTCATATTCACTTTTATTCAATACCTCTAGGACATCAAGTTTGTAAATATCCTTCCAGCTTGATATACCGTATTTTTCAACATATTTTTCCACTATTCTGAATCCCATCCAATAATTCAACGAGGAAGGGGCGTCTTTGAATAGTTGATGTTTATTATTGTTTAACAATGGGTTGTCGCCACTTTCATCATAGAAGTAAGCTTTCGTTTGCATGAATATTTCCTTTTCATTTTTGAGAAACCAATTCCAGTCTTCCGAGCTAATATTTTCCAAAGTTGTGTACTTTGGAATTTGCTTGTCAAAGAATTGCCAAGTAAAATAGCAAGCGAATCCTTCGTCAATGGTTTGTCGGAGAGCGGTATTTTTGTGTGGATCGTTTTCTCTTAGAGGTTCATATGCCAGATGATTTAGTTCATGCGGTATTCCTTGCTCAATAAGATGTTTAATTTCCATATCCTTGTAATTAAGCTCGATGCAAAATTGATCATTGTCGCAACCTCCGAATATGATGCCTGTGATCGGCGTGAAGATTATGCTGATCTTCGCTTCAACTTCGTAAGGAACCATTTGGTTGAATTTGTGAAGATTGGATTCCAATACGGAGTCGATATTTATTTCGATAAGTTCTTGAGCTCTTTGGTTGAAGAATGCTTTATTCTTAGGGTACAAGTTTTTATTCCATTTGACCATGCCAAGTTTAGTGTTGAACTTGGAGGCATTTTCTTCACCGAAGATCATCCCGTAGCAATTATCCCATAAGCTTTGATGAGGCTCATATACTTTTTTCACGATCATTATGCTGTCAAAACGATTTTCTTTATGCGCTAATATTTGGCTTTTGAAGAGGTTTCTGATAGTGATTTTACCGACTTGTACACTGTCTTCCACTTGTTCTATTTTTTCGATGAAGCTTAAGGACTTGTTTGCGTTGTCTTTCTTTTGGCAAGCATAAGTCGTGATTATTAAGAGGAAAGAGGCTAATAGATATGCTAATGGTTTCATGGCTTATTTAATTATAAAAAAATAATAACAAGAGACTTCATTTATCTAAATGATGATATAATGACAATGAATACCTCGATTTAATTAACATGCTAAAGTGTTAAGTTAGTTGGTGAGGCGCAAGAATCCAAGGCAGGCTTGAATAGCCTTTCCTTGGATATGCTTTGGTTAGAATTGGGTTGTGCATGTGTTTATGAATAATATTTATAGTCTGTTTTTTTCTTCAATGTTTCCTTTATTCATCTTGTTCTTCACTTTCAGTTTATTGTTGCCAAATCGATAGGTGAAGCTTAATTGCATTCTTCTGGACTCGTATCTGTTGTTGTATTGTATGTATTCATTTTCGTTAAGATTAGTGTTCCACATCGTAATGTTTGTGTCTAATAGATCGTTTACTCTGAAAACTATATTGGCCTTTCCATCCATTAGTTTTTTTCTTATCGAAAAGCTCAAGTTATAACTATATCCCAGTCCTTCAGATTGATAGCCTTTGAATGGGGATGAGGTGGCAAAATTCATTTCAATATTCAAATCTTTTGGAAGTGTGAAGCTGTTGTTGATATTCGCGTCCCATTGCGTATTATCGTTTTTGATTAACTCGCCTTTATAATAGTTGTCTCCGCTTAGATGGTAGATGTCATAAGTTAGATTCATTCGCCAAAAGTCTGAGATAATGTTCACAGGCACGTCAATTGTTAATCCTGTATATATGAATTCGTTTAGGTTTATTCTGTAATAACTTGTAAACCCTTCTTCATCCACTCTTGGCAATTGTGTTTGACGGTTTTTGTCAATAGTATGATAAGCGGTAATAGAATAAGCGCCCTTGAATATATAGCTCAATTGAGTGTTGGTTCTGAACATGGGCAATAGGAATGGATTTCCTTCCGAATAGTTTCTCGGGCCTAAATAAAACCTTGCAGGATTCAAAAATTGGTATTGAGGTCGATAGACTTTTCTGTTGATGGAGAAGTTGAAATTGTGATCTTCCGATGGGTTGTAGGATAAGGAAACATTTGGAATGAATTGCCAAGTCAGGCTGTCAACAGATTCCACATTCGCGCTTCGTTCAAATCTTTCTGTTCTTAGACCAATGCTGTAGCCTACTTTTTCCCACTGTTTTGATAAGTTAAAATAAACGGCCCAAATACTTTCTTGATAATCAAATCGACTTTCTTCAAAGTTTGTTTCATCAGTGTAAAAGGTGTATTGGGCAATGGCATTGGATGTTTGAGAAGTAAGCTTTGACCCGAATTTTATTTCATCAAAAGCATTTCCTCCCGGCATTTTATAATCAGCATAATAAGTTCCGATGCGAATAGCGTTTTCGACATGGCTTTCCAAGCTTTCTGTGTTTTCGGATGATTTCGTTAGCAAATCTTGCTTATCGGTATTGTCGCTGATGATCCAGTCTGCTCCCAGGCTTAACTGTCCTTCGATCTTTGGAAATAGCCTTTTGTAGTTCGCGTTAATGATATGTCTCTGACGGGTTTTGTTGCGTTCTCCTTCCGATTGAAATATGTTTATTTGCTCGTTGTTTTCGTAAAATGTGTCATTGATATTCGTTTCTTCTCTTCTTTTTCCTGTGAAGTTTTGATAAGCCAAGCCTGCAAAGTCGTTGCCGCTGATATCCCAGCCCATGTCTATGCTTGGAAAAAAGTTTAGAGGAAAGTGATGCCAATCCATTTTTTTATGGGCTTTCAATTCATCATTGGCGTATCTCCAAGATTCGTCTACTTGCACGGATCTCCAACGAGACAATCCAATCATTGATTTGACGTAAACGTTTCCATATTTGGCATCTAGATAAATGCTGTTGTTGAATTTTGGATATTCCCCATAATAGAGATTCAATGTCTCGGTGCCAGTGATTCCATTTTCAAGTTTGCGGTTGGTTTTGATTTCTATGACTACGTCTACATTCGATTCGTATTCTGCTGAAGGAGCTGTATGCACTTTGATGTCTTCCACTTCGTCTACGTTAAGGGACTTTAGTATTTCCTCAACTTGATCGGATGAAACTCTTTGTATTCTGCCGTCAATGATAAATTGAATGCTTGATTTGCCATTCACTTTGATGCCGTCTTCGCCGGTTTTTACGCCGGGTATTTTATCCAGCATTTCCCATGTGGAGTTGACCGCGAATATTTCTTTATTCTTTGCTACATCGAATTTTAAAGTGCCTAGTTCTTGAGAAACGATTTGTCTTTGGCCTTTTACTACGACCTCTTCGAGCTGTTGCGAATTTTCTTTCAACACAACATTTAGCGGTTGATCGGGTAAGTTTTCGAGGCTTATGGCATGCACCTCATAGCCGATGCTTTTGAATTGAATCGCATGCTTGTCGTTGAATACTATATTTTCTAGCGTGAATTTTCCTTCCAAGTCTGTTGTTGTTCCCGCGACAATAGACTCATCGTTGGCGTTGATGACTATGACATTGACAAATGGCAATGATTCCGAAGCTTCGTCTTTCACAATGCCTGTGATAATTCTTGTTTGAGCCCAAGAAGAAAGGGTAATGGCTACAAACAATAGCAAGGTTAAAAGAGCGGGTTTAGTACAAAGTTTCATATGGTTTAGTGTTTTAATTTCATCATCGTATTCTGATCAAATCATTACACTGGATGTGCCATAATTTTAAGAGATTGGTATTTAGTGACTTATGATTTTAGATAGGAATGTCACTTGTCCGATATTCGGACAGTTGTGTTTTGTATTGCTACATTGACAGGAAAAGGTTGCTTTAATATTATCAGCATATGTTTTATATGTCAGCAAAATGTAGGCATTGTTTATTTGAGCTTATGCGGATTAAATGTTTTTATGTTTTATGATTTTTTGAATTAAAAACATGGAGTATTTTTATGCATGGATAATGGGAAGGCAAGATTAAAAATAGACAAATGCAGGTATTGCGTCAACAGCAAGTTTGATCCTAAAATAGGAAAGTTTTGCGGATTAGTGGATTTTCCAACAATTCGAGCAGGGGTTTGCTCAGAGTTTGAACCGGATATTCAGGCTTTGAAGGAAGGCAAAGAACGAACAGAAATTATTGAGCGAGTAGATAGCTCTGATTTAGACGATGATTTCAGTGATCCCTTTAAACGGTTCAAAAAAATAGTATACTTGCTCATCTTTGTATTTTTAAGTGTGACTTTTTTTTACAGAAAATTCACAATGTTTACCGGTGAGAATAGGTATACTTATGCCACAATTACGACTTTAAGACAAGAATCGCTTTTTCCTAAATTCTGGGTTTTTGGAGGGATTACAAAAGAGTTCGATTATCATTATCGAGGTTATAATAAAAAGGAAAAAATAAAGAATCAGGAATCTGCAGGAATGCCTCCAAGGGTATTGGTGAAGTATAGTAAAGAAGAGCCGGAAGTTTCTGAATTGGTATTGGATATTCCTATTGATCATATCCCCAAAAAAGCATTTCCTTGGAATGGAATACATGAAGATTCGTTAAGTTTATTTTTGAAGAAGTATGAATAGCTAGCAATTTTTTATTTATTTAATGAATCACCATTCTCTTTTATTAGTTTACTAGCAAAATACGAATACAATGCATACGATAGAGCATTTTGGAAATTGGATGAATTTATACAACAGCTCGAAGGACCCTAATTCGCCTTTTTATGGCAAAGAAGTGAATTACGATGTATTTCAGTATGCTCTTTATGACCATTATATCGCTCCGGGTTGGGATTCGTTCGGTTCGGAGACGCTTTATCTTAAAGTGCTATTTGCGGACTATATGAATGGTTTTGTGATCATTGAGCTGATCGGAGAATGGAATGACGCCGTGTATAATGATATAAGCGTTTTAAAAAATGAAGTGATAGACTTTTTTTTGGAGCAAGAGATCAACCATTTTATATTGATTGGCGAAAATGTGTTTAATTTTCATGGATCGGACGATTCATATTATGAAGAATGGGATAGCGAGTTGGAGGGAGATGGCTGGATTGTCGCTTTGAATTTCAGGGATTTCATTCTTCAGGAATGGGAGCGAATGGGTTTGAGTCAATATTTATTTTACGGAGAATTTCTGGATTTGCCGGAATGGAGAACTTTGACACCCTTGCAGGTTTACAAAAAGGTGTTGGATCAAATGAATCGTTTGATTAGTTGAAAGAGCGGGTTGCATAAATTGCGAGTTTATAATTCTTTAGTCATCACATAATCGTCCATGACATAGCCTCCTCCAATATCAAAAACGGCTTCCTTAACGATCTTGAAGTCCATTTTTTTATAAGCCTTGATGGTGTCTGAGTTGTATTTGTTAACTGTCAACTCAATGCATTTTTGATCGCTTTCTGTTGCTCTGTTGATTACTTTTCCTAACATGACCTTGCCGATTCCCGAGCCTCTATAGCTTTTTAGCAAATAGAGCTTGCTTAGAAATAAGCTGTTTTCGCGAACTTGAATACTTAAATATCCGCAGGGTTCATCGTTGTTTGTGACAAGATAATATTCATAGCCTTCATCGATTTGATCGCTCATATTTTGGGTTGACTGAAACTTTTCGATCATGTATTCGACTTGATTTTTGCCGATGATTGGCGTATAGTGTTCATGCCAAATCTCATGGGCAAGTTTTTCGATGATGATCAAATCATTAGACGATTTGGCAAGTATTATTCGAATTTGTTCTCTCTCCACAGCCTTTTCATTTATCATGGTTTGCAAGGCAATATCCATATTAATTTTGAATTTATCATCAAATCTAGGTAAATATTGCCCAACGGAACCTATCCTTTGCGATACAGGTATATTGGCTCGGACATGCAGTTGGAGTATTGAAATTCTATTTCCTTGACGGCTGTCCAAGCAGGCAAATCGAATTGATGCGTTACTATTTTGGCTCCCGGCTTAAGTTCATTTTCCAGTTTCAAAGACAAAGCTCCCAGCATTGTTCTTGTCAGGTAGAGGAAGACCGCATCGGCTTGCGACACATCTGCCTGAAGCATGTTTTCGTGGATGATTTTGATTTTATGGTCAAGTCCGGCTTCTTTGATATTTTGATTGGCGATATATTGAGCTTCTTTCGAAATTTCATAGCCTACGCCTTTGATATCGGCAAGTTGACAGGCAAGGATCAAGCTTCTGCCATCTCCGGCGCCAAGATCAATCAAGGTCTCTCCATCTTTAAGTTCTAGCATGTCAAGTTTGGCTTTGACAATATCCATTGGAGTCAATGCATACGGATCATTGGTATGCAAGAATAAGTAATCGTTCATCGTCTTAGTTTAACATTGGAATTAATGGAGCCGCAAATTTCATTCTTATTTTTAGCCAAGACTTTATGAATATAAATTTATCAAAACGAAAGAAGAGCTTGAAGGCTTTAACATGAATAATGCTTAACTTATGCTTGAGAATAAAAGTGAAGGTATGAATTTGAGTTATTGGAGATTAGCGGTTAAATACCCGAATTATATTGGGTTCGGTGCTTTGAATTATTTTTATTCTTCATTGGGCAAGACTTTTTTGATTAGCTTGTTCATTCCATATCTGATAGAGCATTATAGCATTGATAATTCAGTCTTTTCATATATTTATTCAGCGGCAACGCTTTTAGGAGCGATGGGACTTATTTTTCTCGGGCCATTGGCGGATCGCATTGATTTGAGGAAAATGAGCGTTGCCAATGGGCTGATATTGGCCATGCTTTGCGTCGCTGTATCGGTGTTCAATAATGTCTGGATTCTGCTGTTGATTTTGACGGGATTACGAGTCATAGGATACGGTTTGATGCCATTGATAGGTGCAGTGTCCATTGGAAGATATTTTGACTTGAATAGAGGAAAGGCGCTTTCGCTTTCTTACTCATTTACTTCCATAGCGGAGATGACTACTCCATTATTGATCTTTATGATGATTACCTCTTTGGGTTGGAGCCAGACATGGATCATATTCGCAACTATAGTTGTGTTTACATTTATTCCTGCAACGCTTTTTACCCTAAAAGACGCAAAAGAATTCAGAAATCCATTGCAAGCCAATCAAAACAGCAAGAGAAAAATGTCAATAGCAAACTTGGCGAGAGACATTCGCTTCGTTGTTTTGGTATTTATTGTGATTTTTTCTCCTTTCTTGACAACAGGTGTTTTCATTCATCAAAATATGTTGATGGGCCTTAGAGGCTGGGAAGAAGCTTGGTTTGCCGTTTCCTTGGTGAGCTTTGGAGTGTTCAGGGTTTTATTTACTTTCTTCGCCGGGCCAATGATAGATAAATACAGTGCCGGCAACTTGGCTTATGTGCTTTTGATTCCTGTAATCATCGGCTTGGTTGCTTTGCAGTGGATGGACAATCGGTTTGCTTTGATAGTCTTCATGTGCGCCAATGGAATTACGCTTAGCGTTGGCAACTTGTTGAGTAGTGTGCTTTGGGCTGAATTATATGATGTTAGGTATTTGGCTTCCATCAATAGTTTTGTATCCAGTGTTATGATCGTGGCTACGGCTTTGTCTCCAATCTTTTTTAGCTATATCTTTTCAAGCAATGAATTAGCTTATTCAGGATTGAATCTGTTAATTTTTGTGTCTGTTGTTCTGTTGGTTGTGGCTAAGCCATGTATTGACTCATTGACGCAAAAGGTGAATGCATAATGATTGGAAGTCCATAATTATCTAGATATTCGCATCCCTGTCGCTAATTTCACGGAAGCCTCTGCCTATGTTGCGCAAGTATTGAAAATCATCTTCAAGCCCATCTTCTTTGAATCGATTGAGCAATGTGTAATAATCCAACATAATATCGCTGCAACTCATTTGGTCAATGCCGGATGTTGACAAAGCGAATTCATCCAATACCATTCGGTATAGCGAGGCCAATAGATCATTGAAGTGTGAATGCAATTGTTGCGAAAAGGAGTCGACGGTTCTTTCAATATCTGATTTGCTTGACGAGCTGTCCAGAACACTGAGTGATTGGACGAATCGTTTTGCCGCTTTTATGTTTTGATCTTGGAAGTAGCTTTGCATGCTCGCTTCAGAAAAGCTTACATCGCATGCCATGTCATGAAACTCTTGAAACAGTTCCTTAGCTCTTTTTTTCAAATATTCTATATGGCGCGTTTCGTCTTTTCTTTTGATAAAGCTCAAATTGCCCTTGGCTACTTGAGGACTCACTACTTCATGAAATGACTGATCCTGCTGCGCGCCGTACATTCGAAGAAAATATTGCTTGGAGCTTGGCGTATTGGCCATTTCCAGATATCGCTCATACATTTGCTGAAGTTCTATGCGCGCGTCGCCTTGAAGGTGTTCGTACTGGTCGATGTCTTTTACCCACTTTGACATATAATGGAATAAATCTTCCAAGCTTTGATGAAAAAAGGCGTCATTCATTTCACTGAAGCATTCCATCAAATGATTGCGAAATGTTTTGCAACGCAATAGCAGAGTATCGAATGCGTCCCAAAGATTCAGCAATACAGGAGGACGCCAATTATAGTTTTCCAAGCAAAGGTAGTCCCCACCGTCAACAGCGATTACGAAACTTCCGTGTTTGGTCCATTTTAGCTCTTTCCTATACCTGTCGACGTAATCATCGCCTTTTTTTTGGGCTTCAGTAGCTTCTTGGTCGAGCTTTCTTAAGTAGCCCCATCCTTTGTGTTCTTCATCAGGCCGAATGAACGGCTCTTCCCAATCGATAGATTCGCATCTTAATATATCTGCAGTTTGAGGCTTAAGGTGCTCGTTAAGGCCAAAAGCTTTGCAATGCTGTGAGAAGGTAGTCTTTTCTATGGAAGTGATGCCTTTTTTGAGTTCTTCAGGAGTTCGTACAGGCCTTTTTCGACCTTCCAGAAAATCATCCTCTTGGCCTGTCTCATGATAGCACCTCAATCCTTGATAACATTCTTTGACGAAAACATCAGAGTCTCTGTTGTAAGGTACTTCCAAATCTTCACCGGACGCGACGCTTTTCAGTACATAGACAAAAGCTTCTTCAGCTTTCAAGTTGGCAAGCTTAAGTGAAAACTCTATGCATCCGGAAACATCGAAAGCATGCCTGTCTCCATCATGAAGCAATTCAGGAATCACTGCTACTAGGCTATGAGGAACTGAATCCATAGATAATCGCGATTCCGGCAAAGCCTGAAGCTTGACTTTGGCTCCTTTGCTTTTGAGATCGCTGTTCGAAACTTCGATGAGCTTATCGCTGGCGTAAAAACTCTGAGGGAATTCAGCGGCTTCCAATGCCAGATTCCCTTGATCGGAAAGGAGCATATCGGGCAAGTCCGGGAAAATGTCATCATGCACTTTGACGACTTCTTGCCGGCTTTCCAAGTCGAACAGTTTTTCCACATACTGCTTTGCAGGGCTGAACCTCATCTCTCGCCTCCGTTGCTTTTTGGGGCTCAGTGGTTTTGGATCAGCATAGAAAGTATCTTCGAATATCAACTTGTCAGAGGCGGGAGCGATTGAGCTTCCTTTGATTTCTCTGTAGCATTGTATGCATGGCTTCGATGAAGATCGGTGATCGTTAGAGGTACTTTTTTTCTTAGCTATTGAAGAAATATATGCATGAGCCATGGTAGTCTCATAACTTCAATGGAAAGGATATGTTTGTGGGTTTGAATTCAGGTGATTGAATTAGAAACATGTTATTGGCATGTAAGTTTTTGTTGCAAGTTCTATTTTTTTAAGTGGATAGGTTGTCATGTTTTTGTTTTGAAAAAACAGCGCGAATGGATTGTCTGAAAATTTCAACCTAATCATCTTTTGGTAATATTTTATCATCAAGGGTTAATTTGGGATGTTGTGTAGTGTTATTTAGTATGTTTGATAGGTGGTCTGATTATTTTAATGTTAAAATTTATAATTTATATATTTGAAATATTGTTTTTCATATTTTATTGTTTGTATATTTGTCTTGAATATGATTTTATTCATTCTCTTATTTTAAAAGATAATAATCTTCCTGTTCAAATAGTACAGGTGTAGGATAAACGAGGAAATACAACATGAAAACGAATTTTTACAAATTGCTTTGCGGATGTTTGATACTAATGATTGCTGTTTGCAATCTGGAGGCATTTGCTCAGGATGTTAATTCAAAAATGGCTGCAGGACCTGATGGTCAGCCAGGTCCAAGTGACGATCAAGTGATTACAATGACGACTGCCACAGGTGATTTTAGTTGGACATCTTCAGGGTCGCCTAGATGGGTTTCGATATATTTAAGACCGCTCATGGATACTTATGAAAAAATAAGGTTAAGCAATATTCAAGTTGGCTTTAATGAGATACCTCCTCCAGGAGCGAGTATTTATATTGAGACAAAGCCTGGCTCGGGCCCACAGGGTGCTATAGTAAGGACATATTATAGTCAAGCGCAGATACCGGAAGTCGTTATGTCTGAGGAGGGAAGTTATCAAATTCACATTAGATTTTATTCTACTAATGTTAGTACAATTTCTTTTAGCTATGAAAAAGTAGCTTATTATGAGTTTGGAGAAGACGTTACGTCAAATGGCGATTATTCATTTACTATAGGGAAAGAGACTGTGGCGGATGGTGATCATAGTTTCGCAGGAGGGTATAGATCAAAGTCAAAGGGAACTTATAGTTTTGCGATTGGCGCTTATTCATCTGCAAATGGGTATAGTAGTCTGGCTGCAGGTTATGGGTCTGTTACAAATTCGTCATATAGTTTTGCAACAGGTTATTATACTAGAGCAGGCTACGCAGCATTGTCGTCAGGTTGGAGAGCTTTGTCAAATGCGCATATAAGTATGGCGCAAGGTTATGAAACTCAGTCCAATAGTTATTCGGCAGCTGTGTTTGGTAGGTATAATGTAGGGAGTACTAGTGCTGATAAATATAATTGGGTTGATAGTAATACTATATTTGAGATCGGAATAGGGAGCTCTGCAAATGCAAGAGAAAACGCATTTACAGTACTTAAAAACGGGAAAATCGGCATTGGCGAGGAAATGCATAGCGATGCCCAGATGGCTGGGGATTACAAGTTGTTTGTTAATGGCGGTATCAAGTCTACAGCAGTTAGGGTGATGCAAGCTCCTTGGGCGGATTTTGTTTTTGAAAAAGAATATAAGCTTAGAAGTCTTGCTGAAGTGAAAAGCTATATTGAAGAGAATAAAAGACTTCCGGATATGCCAAGCGCTGAGCAGGTCGGGGAAGAAGGCGTGGATTTAGCGGAAGTGAATGCTAAGCTGTTGCAAAAGATAGAAGAGTTGACTTTGTACTTGTTAGAGCAGGAGGATAGAATCAAGCAATTGGAAAGTAGATTGAAATAAGTGAGAAAAACAGTCCTTTACATGTTTATTGGGATGCTGATGGTAACTTGGTCCTGTAAGGCTCGAAAGCAAAATCGACGTTCGGAGCAAATGAGGCTTGATAGCCTCTATCAGCATATGGAATCTAAAGATCGATTGCTTTATGATCAGTTGTCCGAGGCTCGAACAGGCGCTTTTGTGGATGAACAAAACAAGGAAGCCTTGAAAGGAAGCGCTGAGAGACAGTTGAAAGACTTGGCTGAGAAAAAGTCGTTCAGAAATTGGGCAGATCAAAATCAAGAGCACTCGATGGAGGCTATGCGCAAGCAAAATATGGATTATTTTGATCCTGCGTATATGGAGAAGCTGAGGGATGAAGGACTGGATGAAGAGTTGCTTCCTGATTTGGAAGTAATGAATGGTTTGGATGAAGAAGCTATTCGTGAAATAGCGAGACAGGAACTGAAGCAAGTGGATAGCACCGGCTATCTTGGTCAAGCTGAAAGCCTTAAGAATATGGATGCGTCATCTTTGAAAAGCATCGCTGAAAATGAAGGCTTTAAGCGGATAAAAGGTCTTGACTCCTTGGCTTATATAGAAAAACTAGGTGAACTCAAGAGTTATGATCAACAGGACTTGGAGAACCTTTCGGCGTATAAAATGAAAGAGGCGCTTAAGGAAGAAGGAAATAATCTGTCTTTGGATCAATACGATGAATACTCAAAACGCTATGCGCAAGAAAGGAATCACAATGAGTTTTTAATGCCTTTTCATTTGGATCAAAACAATGGTGATAGTTTGCGTTTGGCAGAAAACGTTGAACTGGAAAGAGATTCATCTAATGTAGTTGATTCAACATATGATGAGCTTGACGATTCTGACGTCATTGATACCTTGGAGATTAAAGCTTATGAAAAACACAAGCTGGCTTATGAAAGGAAACTGAAGGCATACAAGGCTGGTTTGGTCTCGAATATTCAAGGGGTGGATTTGAAAAAAAAGTACACTCGAAAAGTTGAGGATGTCAAAAAAAAGTTGAAAGGTTCTCAAAATAAGAAAGTGTATTTCCCTGAGATGAATGAAGAAAGTGGTGATTTGAGAAAATCCTTGAATTCGAAAATGACTCAGGATAGTTTGCTAATGGATTCTTTGGCCTTAAAGAATTTGAAAGCTGTTGACAATTCAAATGCTGGCGCTGAGGAATTGACATTTGATAAGCCGGAGGTGAAAATTTTGACAGATAGCTTGACCTATGAACAGTACGCAGCTAAACGCGACAGTATCAATCAACATTTGTCCGAC
This sequence comes from Aureibacter tunicatorum, assembly GCF_036492635.1. Classification (GTDB taxonomy): domain Bacteria; phylum Bacteroidota; class Bacteroidia; order Cytophagales; family Cyclobacteriaceae; genus Aureibacter; species Aureibacter tunicatorum. Next base: position 3,738,418 of record NZ_AP025305.1, on the reverse strand, counting down.
AGTATTATGTCGGTCTATATGATATACGATAAAGGTTTGGCGTATTATCAGAAAGCGGAGAGTTTGGGCAAGCTTGATGAGAATGTCATTAGAAAAGAAGTGCAGCAGATTTCGAAAGTGAAGGCAAAACGATTGAAGAATAAAGCTGAAAATCAAGCGAAAGTCAAGGAAAAGAAATATGGAGACTATAAGGATATCATAGTAAAAGACAAGGAAAAAAGACTGATGCCGGAGAATTTATATTTTGACGGTACTTTTGGCATTAGTTCGGAAAAACCATTTTCTATGAATGTATCTCCTGCATTTGGTTATGAAGTAAACGATAAGTTGTCTATTGGATTGGGAACCGGTTTTGAATTTACTGCTGATACATCGGTTTCTGTTCAGATGGCAATGCCACTGAAGGTATTCGCGCGATATTTCTTTTGGGAGGATGTTGTGTACGCTTATGGAGAGAATAGCATGTATGTCCCTGGAATTTCTTATTTGAAAACAGCGGAGCAAGCGGAAAAAAAGCCCAATGATATGGGCATGGTCTATTCATTGGGACTAGGAGGATTGCTGAGTGTGTCGGATCGGTTGAAAGCGAATGTTTTATTGCTTTACAACCCTGTTCAAAGTGTGGATACTCCGTTTGGAAGATCCAAGTGGTCTTTGAGATTTGGATTTAAATTATGAAACTGAGAATCACAATGTTTAATAAGTATGTTGAAAGCAAAAGCTTATATGATATGAGAATTTTTATTGTTACAGCCATCACGTTATTATTAACGGTGTCTTTCAATGCGTTGCCTTCAAACAGCATTGATGGAGTTGTGCTTTGGAAAACAAAAGTAATGGTGGAGTCGGGAATTCAAAATGCTTATCTGGAGTGGACTGGTTCTGATGATATACAATGGAGCCATCTTCAATATAGAATAAGTGGGTCTGGATCTTGGAAGAGTGTTAAATTAGGTGTTGGGAAAAGTAAGCAAAAAGTAACCTCATTGAGCCAAGGAAAAAAGTTTGAGTTTAGGTTAAAAGGAATTGGCTTAGCAGGTAAAAAGGTTCATTCGAATAGCGCTTATTGCGCTACTAGCTATATAGTAATCCAGAATGGACAAAGTGTCGAGCAAAAGGTTCACTATGCAAGATTGCCTAAAAATGGCGTGAATTATAATGATAATGTGCACGATAATCAATTGGCATTTAGATATCATAATTCAGAAAGAGATGTTGAGATGTTGCAAGCGTATTTATACAGCGATAAGCATGAGCTGATCTCTGGATTTGTGCTCGGAATGAGATATGGTGAAAATCAATATGTGATGAATCTTGAGGATTATGATATTGATTGGAAGCTTAATAAATTCTATAGTTTGGAAACGATTGATGAGTATAAGCGCAAGGGAATTTTGCATTTCAAGTTGATTGAAAACAAGAATGAAGTTAAAGCCAATATTTCAGCTAATCCGGTTTCGGTAGATTGTGATGTGCCTGCTGGAAACGTAGTGGACTACCTTGGCGAAGTAAAAGGAGGAAACGCTCCTTACCATATCAGCTGGAAAGTTACAGTTGATGCGTTTGGGCAAAATTTGTTGTACAAGCCCGAAGAAGCAATGCTTGATAGCACTGCAGTAGTGCCTCAAATAAGAGTGGAAAAGCCTCTGGGCTATTACGTATCTCTTTGGGTAAGGGATGCTTGCGGAAGTGAAGATGTCCAAATTGCTCATGTAAAATGCGAACAAGGCAAAAAGGATGAAGCCTATATAAATTTTGAGTTGCTGGATAGACCGGATATTAATAAGAATCAATTAAAAAACACGAAATGATGGTTAAAGGAGTAATGAATGTTGTGAATGTGTTGGTATTGATAGCTGTTCTTTGGCTTGCTGCTGACAGGTATCTTTTAAATGATTCCAAAGAAGTCTATGTCATAAGCGGAAAGCTCTATGATGGTTATTTGGCAAAGAAAAAGCTTGAGAAGAAATTTTCTGCTTTGCAAAGTGCCAATAAGCAGACGTTGGATTCTTTGATTGTGGTTACTCAAAGGCATGAAGGAAAGGCTAGAGAGGAAGCGTTGCAATTATATAGAGAGAAGCTTATGGCTGTGCAAGAGGAGGAGGCAATGGTCTCTCAGCAATATGATCAGCAGATATGGACTCAGATTAATGAGTATATTAAAGCTTTTGGCAAAGAGAAAGGGTATGAGTATATCTATGGCGCTAGCGGAAATGGATCAATCATGTATGCTGATGAAAACATGGATATTACAGAAGAGGTGCTGAATTATATGAATGATAAGTATGAGGATAGGTGAATTGATTAGAAATGGACTTTTCATATTGTTGCTTATTGGAATATGTTCATGCAATCGTGGGAAGTTAAGCCAAGAAGACTTGAGCAACTGGGAGAAAGACTTTGATAATGGAATGGTAAGAACAAAGTCGGCTGGAGCTTTCGAGTTTGAGTTGAGGTATTTGCCTTCCGAGAGTTATGATCATTTGGATAGCGCCAAAAGAACCGCTCACTTTAATTTGAGAATTGCTCGAAAAGACGGTGTCGACTTGTTGAAAGGAATGGCTTCCAGCAGAGCGGACTTGCAAAAGCTAGTTTATTATTTCAGCTATGGAATGGAAAGCGATTTAAGTCTGGAAGCGGAAAATAAGGAATATCCTTGCAGAGTTTATCATTTTGAACGCTCTTTTGATTTGAAGCCTTACAGAACGTTCACATTGGCATTTGAGGATAATATTTCGCTAGATAGCGATTTGGTAGTCGAACTTCATTCGTCAGTGCTTGGCACTGGACCTGTTAAGTTCAGATTTGACCGGAAAGAATTGGCTGGCCAGCTCAAGAGTTGATCAGCTTGATAGAAATTAGTAGAAAAAACAGACAAACAATAAATCATCTCAGCAGATGAAAACAAAATTACTTCGCATCACCGCGGCATACTTAGCCATAAGCATGCTGCTTCAATCATTTGGCCCGGGAGTCGCCTTTGCGCTTACCGCTGGGCCTAGCCAGCCCGAAGTTCAGGCATTTGAGCCTGCGGGCACAACGGACATGGTCGATTTATTTTCGGGGGATTTTACGTATAATATCCCTTTGTTTGAGCTTCCCGGACCTAACGGCGGATACCCGTTTAATCTGGCTTATCATGCCGGAGTCGGCATGGATCAAGAAGCCAGTTGGGTAGGGCTTGGTTGGTCTTTGAACCCCGGAGCGATCACGCGACAAATGAGAGGTTTGCCGGATGATTTCAACGGGGAGAATATTACTGAGGAGATTGATATGAAAGAAAACCATACGGCAGGTGTCGGAGGAGGAGTCTCTGCAGAATTATTCGGTGCGGATTGGTTGAAGGGTGGTTTAGGCTTGAGAGTTTATTATAATAATTACAAAGGTGTTGGCTATAGTATAGACCCTAGTTTAGGTTTGTCAAAATCTGTTAATGAAGGCGGGACAGTTGGAATGAGCGCTGATATAAGTTTAAGCTTGGATACTCAAGAAGGTGTGGGAGTTAATGTAGGGGCGACATTAAGCAATGAGAACGGTATGAAGACAACTAAGTTTAATGTTGGCTTGGGGTATAATTCCAATAGCGGGCTAAGTCAAATGTCTTATGGAATAAGCAAAGAGAAAATTTTAGCTGGTGCGACAGCAATAATGGAAAGAAAAAATAAGAAAGAAGGGAAACCAGATACTAAGTATATTTCTGTAACTAATTCAGTTGCCACAAGTTCTACGGCTGTTATTCCTTTAGGGAGTACTGCTCATAGTCCAAAAAACAACTTTCCGATGATTAATAATAATATTTCGGTTGTGGTAAAAGCAGCAGGTGCTTGGTGGGGGTTTTCAGGAGCTGTATATTTTTCAGGTTTTTATACTCGACAAGCTCTTGCGCAAAAAAGAATTTCTCGAAAGGGTTATGGCTATTTGCATATGGAAAATGCAGGAAATAAGGATATGATGGATTTTAATAGAGAAAAAGATGCAACTATATATCCTGAAACTATTAATCTAGCCATTCCTTCTTCGACATATGATGTGTTTTCAGTTTCAGGTCAAGGGTACTCGGCGATATATAGAGCAAAGCGAAAGAGTGTTGGGATTGTTGGTGATCCTAGTGTGATCTCTGAGACATTGGGAGGTTCAATAGGAATGGATCTGGCTCCACTTTTAGCTAAGGTTGGTTCGAACGCAGCCGTTAATACTGGGGAGAATTATACTGGAAGCTACAAGAATAAAGATGGAATAGACAATAGGTATCGTTTCAAAGGAAATGAATTGAATAGTCTGACTGAGGAAGTGTACTTCGGTGTGCATGGTGAACAGCATGTTAGCCCTTCGGCCAATTATCAAAGCATGGGAGGTGATGATGCGGTGATGTTGGCAGAAACAAGAAACTTTAAGCATGGTAAGTTAAATAGCAATTATCAGCCTTCTTATTCTAATGAAAGGCAACAAAGATCGCAAATCGTTCAATCATTTACTAATAAGCAAATTAAGGATGGAAGTAAAGTGTATCACAATTTGCTAAAAATAAATGAATTGAATAGATCCCATAGTCATTACAAAGATGATCATATTGCTGGATTTATTGCGACTAAGCCTGACGGATTGCGATATGTATATGCATTACCTGCTTACAATAAAGAAGAGGTACAACACTTATATACTATTAATGGTGATAATCCGCCATACCTAGATAGATCAAAGGATGATAGAGTGAGAGTTGGTGAAGGAAGTAAAAAGTATACAAATAAGTATAAAAGCAAGAAGACCATGCCGGGATACGCTCATTCATATTTGTTGACCTCTATTGTTGGTCCTGATTATGTCGATTTGAAAAATGATGGAGTAACTCCGGATGATTTAGGTTATTGGGTGAAGTTTACTTATGATAAGAAAGCTGAAGATTATGTTTGGAAATCGCCATTTGTTGGGGCGGGTTATGAAAAAGGAAATTTATCAGATGTTGGAGATGATATGGTCAGTTATGTGCAAGGAAAGAAAGAAGTATGGTATCTTTCCAGAGCTGAAACAAAGTCCCATATTGCAGATTTTGTAATGAGCACAAGAGAAGATGGAAAGAGCGCTAGATATGATTTTAATGGAGGAAGCATATCTTCAAATTCTAGTATGTCTAAATTGGATTTTGTGAAACTTTATGCAAGGGGAAATTCAGGCTATAGTATCAAAAAAATAAATTTCGATTACGATTATAAATTATGCCCAGGCACTGAGAACAGTATAGCAACGGGCAAAGGGAAGCTTACATTAAGAAAAGTTAAGTTTCAGTATGGAAACAGCTATAGAGGTTTGTCAAACCCTTATGTTTTTAGTTATTACAATGAAAGTGCGGGGTATAAATATCAAGGAAATGACCGTTGGGGGAATTACAAAACGGCTTCTGATCCCGATTTTCCTTATGTAGATCAATACTTAACGAAGGAAGAGTTGGATCATGACGCTTCTACTTGGAATCTGTCAAATATTCAAACCCCAAGCGGGTCAAAAATAAATATTTCTTATGAAGCAGACTCATATGCATATGTACAGCATTTGCCTGCAATGCAGATGATGAAATTATGTGGAAGCAATGGAGGAAGCAATATATCTTTTGAAGGAAATCATGACAATCCATATGTTTACTTTAAAGCCAATAAGAGTGTGGAAAATCTTGAAGATGCTAGAAAGTATCTGGATTTGAAACGAAATCAATTGTATTTCAAAGCTAAAATGTACATGAGGACTTCAAGTGAAAATGGAGCGGTAGATTGGGTAAGTGGATATGTGGACTTAGATACTGATCGCTTGAATGATGCTAATAATGGGTTGCGAATCATGTCTAATAATGTTGTGAGAGTACCAGTGAAAAGCGAAGTGGCAAATGGTGTAAAGTTTCACCCTATATCATTGAGGACTTTGCAGCATTTGAGATTGAATAATCCTGCTTTAGCGTCTGCGATGGGAAAAATGAAGGAAGCGGGCAATGATGGCGAAGCGGCAAAAAGAGTGGCTAGTTTAGTGTCATACTTAGTTACTATCAAGGATATGATTGTAGGCTTTTACAAATCCCATAAAAATGAATGGGCTGTAAATGTAGCGGATGGCGATAAAGCTTGGGTGAGAATGAAAAATCCTGATGGCGAAAAGTTTGGGGGTGGTCATAGAGTGAAACAAATAACGCTTTATGATGGATGGGGTAATCCTCAGAATAGTCAAGAGCAGAGTGTTTATGGTCAAATTTATGAATATACTACTGAAAATGAAAACTCGGAAATAATCAGTAGCGGTGTGGCCTCCAATGAGCCTCAAATTGGAGCAGATGAGAATCCTTTAAGATATGGCAAGAGCTTTAGCAGGCAGTTTAAGTTGAAGTCCGATGATCAATTATTTTTTGAGTATCCGATCAATGAGACTCACTTTCCTGGACCAAGTGTAGGGTATAGCAAGGTGACTGTAAAGAGTTTAGCAAGTGCGGCTCGAGAAAAATTAAAGTTTGAAGGCGATGATTATTTTCCTACGGATATTTCATTTGGCACAACTGGCAAGGTCGTGAATGAATTTTACACGTCTAGAGACTTCCCATTCATGACAGATGAAACTCCTCGCAAAAGGAAAAAGCGTACTTTGCCAATTCTTATACCATTGTTAGGAAACGTGAATAGATCGCACTTGCATATGAGTCAAGGGTATTCTATTGTTCAAAATGATATGCATGGAAAACCTAAGGGGATGGCTTATTTTAGACAAAATGTTGACGGTACTTATCATGAAGATGCATATAGTTATAATAGACACCTTTATCACAGCAGATCTAAAACTTATGATGGAGAAAATGTAAATGAACTTGTGAATTATATGGTCAAGGATTCTGAAGCTGAACATGATAACATTTATAAAGTTTCAGTTGATGGCCAAGGTCAATATCAGGATTCCAATTGGATATTAGGACAGGATGAGGACTATGTGCTTGATATGAGAGAATCTAGCCAAAAAACTTTAAGCGCAGGGGCACACTTGAATGTAGATTTTTTAATTGTGCCGATATTGGGTACAATACCTGTGCCGCCTACGTGGCCAGATGTGTCTAAGATGGATATGGTATTAAAAACGATTGTCAGCAATAAGGTTATCCATAAGACAGCGATATTGGATAAAGTTGAAACATATAATGAAGGCTCGTTGATTGTTACTGAAAATTATAGATGGGACGGCTTGACCGGAGGAGTAATAATGACTGTAGTTAATAACAATTATGAAGACCCTATTTACGCTTATACAATTCCAGCTTATTGGCATTATGAGGGTATGGGGGCTGCGTATAAGAATATTGATTTTACTTTTGAAGGTAGTTTGCAAGATATCAGCGAGTCTGATTTGTTATTGTTGAACTCTTCTTATACAGAACATTTATATGAAGGTGACGAGCTAATGGCTTATGCACCTAGATCAGTTGAAGACCCAGAGCAGGGCTTTAAGCCAATAGGAAGGCTCATATATGTAAATGAAAATAGATTAGTTGGCATTGATAATATTGAAGCGCAGGAAGGACTGATTTTTAGAGTGGTTAGGTCTGGGTATCGAAATCAATTAAGTCAAAGCGCAGGAAGCGTAACAGCCTTGAATGATGAGGTATATAAGCAAAAAGCCAATAGCGCTCATTATAGCAAATCTATTTTGGTACCTAAAACATCAAACTAGTCATGAAAAAAACTTTAGCATTTGTAATTCTACTGATGTCCATAAGTAAAATTGCTTTAGGACAACAATATTCTGCTGAGGAATATGAAGTTCTTTCAAATTATATGAAGGAAATAAAAGAGGCTAGACAAAGAAATTCTTCAAGACAAAAAGCTCAAAATAATACTTTTATAGGCTGTGAGGGTAAGGTATTGGATAAGTCAATGCTTTATATGAACTGGGTATTGTATGAGAATGACTTAGTGAATTTTCAAAATGAAAACATTTCAGTAAATACAGGGTATAATAATTCTTTTACGTCAGGGATTATTTCTAATGCAAGTATTTCTGATGAAAATGGACAGTTGTTGTTTTATATTGATGGGTTACGGGTTTATGACAATAATCATAATATTATAACTGAGGATATTGGAGGTAGTTCTTTTTCATCCCAAGGAGTTACTTGTATACCTGTGCCAAATTGTAAAAATGCTTATTTTGTAATTACAATCACGGATTGTTTATTTGGTGATGGAGATATAGATAATTTTGGAGATAAATATCTTACAGTTACTAAATTGATGAGAAATACTCAAGGCAATTTTGTAGTTGATACTTCTTATGGAACTGGAGGGCAAGTGAGAAGAGGGGCAAGGAATGGAGGCTTTAGTTATGGTGAAAGGGTTGGTATAGTTATGCATGCTAATAGTGAAGATTATTGGGTGGTAGTAAGAAATCAAGCTAATAATGATTACCATTCATATTTAATAACTCAAAATGGGATAGCAGATGCACCAATTATATCAGCCGGTGTAGGGGATTATATTACTATAACTAGTACTAGTGGTGTGGGTACTGAGTCTCGAGATATGATTGGAACAATTAAGTTCTCACCAAATAGTCAGTGGATGATATCTGTGTTTGGAATAAATTATACTTCCAGTAGTAGTCCAAACTCAAAAGTAAGGTTGTATCCATTTGATAATGAAACAGGAAGGTTAGGTATTGGTGGTGATGTTGCTTCAAGAGGTAGATATTATGGCGCTTCTTTTTCTCCGAATTCAGAATATATATATTTTACAGATGTGGAAAATGGTGTGTTTTGGAATAACGTTAATTCATTAAGTAATCCTTCTTTTAGCCTCAATTTACGTAGCGACTTAAGTAATAATAATTCAGGTAATAGTTATGTGAGCCATAATTTCTATGATTTGCAACTTGGAGTTAATAATAGAATCTATGGTTCTAATAAAAATCATGTAATGTATGAAATTTCAGATCCGGATAACCCAACAACCACTTCTTTTGATTATGAAGACGGAGTAGGGTTTAGAGGATTGCCGAATTTTGCTGTACAGGGTTTTGACTGTAACCAACATGAGGATTTAAAATTGTCAATAACAGCTTATGATGTATTTAAAGGCTGCAAGCAAATGCATGAGTTTGAAATAGAGGGAGTTAGAGATGATTATGAATTTAATGAATCATGCTCGTGGAATATAGTGAAAAATACAGCGCCATCAGGACCTGAGTCATCGGAAGGAGAGAATGGACCTCCGCCAACTAGATGCGACCTAAGAGTAGAGTATTTGCAAGAAGGAGATTATACTGTAACAGTTACATTTCAAATATATAATTCATTAGGCTGTATGGAAGAACAAACTATTACAGAGCAATTACATGTCGAATTTTCAGAGCCTCCGATAGTGAATACTGTGTCAAGCTTAGTGACAGGAGAGATGCCATGTTCAAAAACATATGAGTTTAGTTATGCTATTCCAAGTGGATATATATTAAGTAATAGGCCATATTCGGAGGCATGGAATTACGGAGATGGAAGTACTTCATCAATAGTATCAGCTACAAGCAGTCATACATATAATAGACAGGATCAGTTTTTAATAACAGCTAAAGCCGATTTAGTCGAGTCAAAAACAGGATGTCCGTATACGATTACTCCGTCTACTACAATTAATGTCAAATTTAGCGATGATGAACTTTTTGAAAATAAATTGATAAGCTTAAGCACTCCTGTAGATGAAGATGTGTTGCAAGCCTCGGCGAGCGAGTATACTGACTTTTGGCCTATGCTACAGGGGGATATCAGCCAGTTTGAGAAGAATGCATGGCTTACAGGGCAACAAGGAGTATGGAGACATCAATCTTCTTGGGCTTACCAAGAAGATAGAGAGCAAGACAGCCCATATTTGAAATCGTCAGAAGACGGCGTTTTTAATTTTGAACGCTTTCAGTGGAATCATACCATGCCTGAAATAAATCCTCACTGGAAAAAAGCTTCGACTACCACTCGTTATAATGGCGAAGGGTATATGATAGAGAACCAAGATATATTAGGCATACACAGCAGTTCTGTTTATGGTTATTATGGCCAACTGCCGGTAGCTGTTGCTCAAAATGCTAAACAAGATGAAATCGCTTTTACTAGTTTTGAAGAATCTAACCAGTATAATTCTACATTCGGAATCAATACAGGATATAGCGCGGAAGGCAACTTTGATATTGATTTGGACGGAAAGTTTAGAATTAGAGGGTATAAGGTGCCTATAGGAAAATCTCTTGATGCGATGGTGAAGTCAGAAGTCTCAGATTTGGATGACCCTGATATGCGTTATTTTTTGGTTGGAAGAAAGTTTGAAAACTATTACAAGAGGCGCTTTTCATATTTCTGGGGGTGGACTGATTTGGGATGCGTTAGGGAAGTGGACTCTTGGAATGATGCGATTTATGTTAATTTTGACAACAACTTTACTGCTAATGATTATTGGTTTGGATGGTTGTTTACATTGAAGGCTATTTCTGGCAATCCAACGGCTAATATTTCTACAACTTATTCGCATACTGGAGACAAAAGCCTTTTGATCAATGCGAATACGACATTGAACTTCAAACAATATACTTTGGATTTGCAGAAAAATGGAGAGTATTTATTTAGCGCTTGGGTGGCTACTAGCCCTGAGGCTGCGCAAACTTCAGCTTCATTGGGCAATGGTATATCTATAGAGGTGAAATTTATAGGAGATGAGAATCAATCTTTTGTCTTTGAGCCTTCTGGTCCAATAGTTGAAGGGTGGCAAAAAGTTGAAGGGTATATAACTGTTCCTGACCAATACAAGAGATTTGAATTGATATTTAGTTCGGGGGCTAAGAATTTATATGTTGATGATATGAGAATGCAACCAAAAGCGAGTGCTATGCTAACTTATGTGTATGATCCTCGAACATACAGATTGCAAGCAGTGCTTGATGATAATAATTTCGCCACTTTCTACTATTATGATGCGGAAGGTATGCTTTACCTGACTAAAGTAGAAACAGTTCGTGGACTAAAGACATTGCAAGAATCCATAAATTTCATACCAACAACTGAATAATATTATGAAACATTTTGTAATGATTATGTTTAATTCTGTGGCTTTGATATTGTTTGCTTTGAATGGTGCTGAAGGACAGGATTTAAAGCAAGATTTACTGAAAATATCATCAGCATACAGAGATGCAGATCTCAATGTCAAGGTTCGTGTTCATATTGAAGACCCTGAAGATCAACCAATGACCGTTAATGCTTCTATATTGAAGTATGGCCAAATGATGTACAGTAATATTTCTGGCATCGAAACTCTTGTTACCAAAGATTTGGTTGTAAGCCATAGCCATTTGTATAAATTGACTAGCTACTATAAGCGAAGCAAGCAAGATGAGTTGGATTTTTCAGACATGTCTATGGTGAATATTGATACAATGTTGGTTGCCTATGATAATATCAGCTATTTGGGCAATAAAGAAGGCAGCAAACATTATAAAGTTCGTCAGAAAGAAGGCATGATCGAATGGATTGAGCTTTATATTGACGATCGAACGGGTTTTTTGAATAGAGTGTATTATACCTATAGAGAGAAAGTGGGAACAGAGACTATAAGTGTGGATATACGGTATGAATATGGAGCCTTGGATGCTCTTGTTAATGACAAAAGGTTGAGTTTGAGTCATTTTATTGTCACTAAAGATGGAAAGCGTGTATCTGCTATGCGAGAGTATCGCTTGAAGCAATTAGAGTCGACAACTCGACAAAGTTTTCAATTACAATAAGAAAAGAAGCTAATATATAATTATAGCCATGAAAACAAGAAATTATATATCTATATTTTTAGGCTTTATGGCCATGCTTTTTATCAGTAGCATGGCTGTAGGCCAGCATCAACCGATTCCCCAAGAGATAAAAGTGACATCGGATGGAAAAGAAGGGGTTGAGCCGCTTAAGGGGCAGATTTCTATTATTGACGATCTGGAACTTAATACGATTTATCCTGTTTTTCAAGATTGCGAACAAGAGGGTCCTTATTTTTTGGGCCCCAAGGTGTATTATGATTGGGGTAATCTGAATACTTACCAAAGTCAATGGACTTTGAGTTTGCAAATTGAAATTCTTGACAATAGTCAAGCAGTTATTTGGAATGGAGAGTTGAAATTAGATGGGAATAAGCAAAAATATCAAGCTCAGACTTTTTTTCAGCTTAAGTCATTTTATTGCCATGAGCATCCGACATTTAGGGTTACATCTATGGAGCTTGAAGGAGAGAGTCCATTGCAACATATTTATCTGGAGTGGCCACTGGCAAAAGATCATAGTCAACCAATGTCCAATGATGCAAATGTAGAAACTCAGTCGTTTTCAGCTCCTCCTGCGCCGACAAGTGTTGGCACCATAAATATTTCTGATCAAGCCAAAGGAGAGATTCAGTTTGTCGTGCCGTTCCTTAAAGATCAAGGAGTATATGAATATGATATAGAATGGGTACATTTTTATGAAGAGTATACTCCATCAAGCCCTTCTACAGCCTTTAAAGCAAAGGAAGGGTTTAGAGCAACGACTAAAAACGAGTTGTTGACGATGAAAAATATTTATCCTAAAGGAAGTCGCTTGTTTTGGAGATATAGAAGTGTGAAATATACAGGTGAGAACAATAAGCATAGAGAAACGAGTGTTTGGACTTATCCTGCGAACAATGGAGTTTATATCAATATTGGAAATGATGAATTAATCTGGCAAGCAAGCTCAGTGTTTGGTGAAGATGGCAAAAATAAGCAGGTGATCAGTTATTATGATCAATCTAGAAAAAAAAGACAAGTAGCGACAAGTTTAAGCACAGAGGGTAAAATTTTAAGGGGAGAGACTTTTTATGACTTTGGTGGTCGAGGAACAGTGACTGTGATGCCGGTACCATCCAGTGGGTCATTGAATTACCAAGCGGATTTCAATGTGTTTGAAAATAGCAACTCCACATCAAAAAGCATCAAATCTAGATATGATAATGGATCGAAAGAAAATGATAGATTATCTACGACATCAGGCGCTTCTCAATATTATAGCCCTATGAATAACAACGATGATGGAAGCATTCATAATGAATATATTCCAGATGCTAAAGGTTTTGCTTATACACAGATGCATTTGATGAATGACGCTACGGGCAGGCCGATGATAAAGTCGGGTGTCGGAGATATTTTTCGGATTGACAATGAGGAAAGGACTACTCGTTTTATTTATGCTAATGCTCAATCTGAGGAACTATACAGATTGTTTGGCTCTAACGTCGGTAAAGCTAAGTTTTATTCTAAAACTGCTGTCGTGGACCCGAATGGTCAAGTTAGTATCAGTTATAACGACCAAGTAGGCAAAGTGGTGGCTACTTCTTTGGCTGGAGATATTCCAAGTCATTTGGATCCATTGGAAAGCGCGGTACAGGCTCAGTATGAAGAGCTTACTGTTGCTTTGGATGCCAAGAATAGGTTGGAAGATAATGAAAAGAATATTTTAGAGTCTATAATCAATGTGGCTCCTAGCACATTGTATGAATTTGATTACGAGCTTTTAGGCAAAGGCGCTTTTGTTGGGCCGTTCAGTTGCAAAGAGTGCGTTTATGATTTGGAAATATATGTGTTGAAGCCGGATGGAAACCGACAAGTGTTCGAGGATGGGAGACAAGAAATAAAAGTGCAAGGGCTTCGAGCTCAGGATTGCCAAGGAGACCTTCAAAGCTTGGGTGATTGGGAATTTTCGTTTATTGCTCAGCAGGTGGGGGAATACATCATTGTCAAAAAGCTAGCAGCCAATAAACCTAGTTATCAGGATATAATTGATATGATTACTACCGATGTTGATTTGAACAGGGATTATGTTAATATCAGAACGAGCATCAATTTGGACAGATCTTATTGCGATGAATGCGAGGGAGCGGATTGCCTTGAAGATGGAGAAACTATCGAGGGTATCGTAGATGAGACTTTTGAAGAGTCTGCTGTTGCAGGATGCACCAATATGCTGCGCAAGTTATGGAGTGAGTATACAAGAGAGCAAGGGCTTGAATACGCTATGGATACTGATGATGGAGATCCTGATACAGATGTGTACCAAGAGAGGTTTGATATACTGTCTGCCAATGGCTATGATGACAGGCTTTGCGAATACACTTTGTGTATGGAAAATTCAGCTTCGACAGCATGGCAAAATAAACTTTCGCTTATACTGGACTGGGGCAGCAGTGTCAATTCTATTGGCGGAGCGATACCAGGCGTGTATTTCGACCTTCAGAATAACTTTTCGACATTGGATCCATTTTTTCAAATCGAAGGCAATGATGCTTATATAGGCATGATGAATGACTTGCTGGCCAAGGCCTTCAAGGTTACTGTGAATGGAGTTGAGTATTCGGCGAGTTTGAATGAGGCTTATGCATATGATGGATCGTTTTTGCCTTCTTCGGATAAGATGTTCTTCAAGATTCAAAATGGTGATATTGTAAAATCCAATCGATCAGATGCCGATGCCTTTCATCTGCTTTACAAGGATCTTGTCGAAAGATACCCTTCTCAGTCAAGTGAAGAATACAAAGCGGAGATTAAGAGGATGAGGTGGACATTGTATAAATCGCAATATGTCGAGGCCAAAAGACAAATCATCAAGCAACAAGCAGAGGATCGATCATGTGACCCTGCCAATAGCACAGCTTCTCAAAGCGATGATTTCACACCGCCGGAAAATATGACGCCGGAGGAAATCGAAGAATGGATAAATAATCTGGCTGATGATGAGACGCTTCCTTGGGGAGACCAAGTGAACTGGGATGGAACAACAGGTACAGTGACTACTCAGACGGACCTGCATAGAGTAACGGAACACAATACGGAAACCATACTGGCAGTGCTTCAAGATAATTGCGAGCCTTTTAGAATCGGCGTATTCAATGAGGATCAAGATGCTCTTGAGGATGCCGAAGTTATCAGCGGGCATGTCAGAAATTATCTAGCCAAGGGAGACAATTTCTTTATGATACTGAAGCTTGAGGATTTTGTAGGTGATCCGGAAAACGGTGTGGAGCCGGATGCTGACCTTTGGGCGATCAATGAGATTTTAGCCAATGATTATGGATGTCCTCTGGCCGATATCATTCATGAAGACGCTGAAGAGTGTATAGAATGGAGAGATTATGAAGGGAATGTAGTTGATGAAAATGAGTCTATAGTTTCAAATGATTTAGAGATTGAAATAAAGAATGAGACAAATGGCTTAGAGTATGAATTTATTGGGAATGATACTAAAACATTGAAATATTTACTAAATAGGTTTAGGTCAAATTGCCTTGTAAATAATAATGATGCTGAGACCTATCCTCGTGGCAAAGTGCATACTACATTTTCGAATTATGATAAAATGTCAGATAACCAGTTAACTGAGAATGAAAAGAGTATTTTGATTAATTTTTTTAATTCGATAGTTGGAGAAAATAATGAATTAAATATTCCAAGTGAAGGGTATTGGGCATTAGATAATTCTTTAAGTGAATGGTATGGTATTGGAATTTCAAGTTCCAATAAAATTGGGATTCAATTATCTATGTTAGTGGATGAAAACTATTCACCAATTAAAATTAATTTAAAGGGAGATTTGTCGTCAATTAAAATATTAGAGGGAATAAGTAATTTAGAATTTTTAAATATATCTCATTCAAATATTACCCAAAATATAGATTTTGTTTTTAATCATAATGGAATAAAGGAGCTAGTTATTTCGAATAATGAAAATGTTAAGGATATGAATTTTATTTCCTTATCATCCTCTTTACCATCTTTGGAAATAGTAAACCTATCAGCAAGTAATATTTCTGAGTTTATTTATCCAAATATTCCATCACTTTATTGGATTGACTTGTCACATAATAATATAAGTAGATTGATTAGTCAGAATAATTATGATGAAAATTTAAATAGTGAGATTAAACTTTTTTTAGATAAAAATAAGATATTGAATCTTGAAATTATAAATGACTTTTTATACGATTTGTATGTTGCAAAAGATTTAGATTTCAATATTTCTTTATCATTAATTAATAATAAAATAAAAAACACAAATGGACTGAATAATCTATTAAGGTCTATTATGAATAGGAATAAGCGATTTCACTTAAATTTAGATTTATCTTACAATGAAATTGAAGAATTTGAATTTTTAGATAATGGAGGTTACACTTATACATTTAAAGATGAACTTCATATAAACTTAAGGGGCAATAGAATCCATAAATTAATTAATTCCTTTGATTTTCATAAAGAGCATGGGGTTTATGCTGATATAGCGTATAATCACTTAACTTTTGAAGACCTTAACGATTATTATTTTTTTAATTATCCATTTAAATCAAATTTACTTCATTATAATGATACTAAATATGATTTTACTCAATATTCTGTTGGGAAATGTGGAGGGATGAAAATAAATGCTAAAGAGCAAGATAATGTAAGGATTTATGCTAATATAGATAATAATCTTACGTTACCAGATGGTTATGTTATTGAATATTCATGGTATAAATTTTTAAATCCAACAGATGAAGTAACCATTGGTAGAAAGAGCAATCTTATACTTTTAAAAAAAGGTGTAGATCCTTTTTTAGATATTAATAGTGTAGATCAAAGTGATGAAGGTGCTTATATCTTTAAAATCAATACAAAAAAAATAGATGCAAGTGGAGGGGCTAGGGCTAATAATGGTTTGGAAGGTCAACGCGGAGATACCGGATACCCTCCTTTGGAATTAACAAGTTATGTGATAAGGTTGTCTGTTTCAGAACAAATTTACTGCACCAAATACAACGACCAGAATTCCACTATACTTTTGATGGGTCTTACGGATGAAGAGATCACCGACCTCAAAGAGAAGAAAAAAGAGCAATGCATCAGGGATTTGGAAGAGGAGGAAGAATACTTGCGTCTGGAAGCTGAAAGAAAGTTTGTGGAAGAAATTGGCGGTCGATTATTCGAAAATTACATTGGCAATTGCATCAAGAATGCCAACGAGGATTTTGACTACACATACAAGCCTAAGGAGTACCATTACACTTTGTACTACTATGACCAAGCGGGCAATCTGGTGCAGACAGTGCCGCCTGCGGGAGTAAATCCTATCACTAATCAGAGTCAAATTAATCAATTGGTGAATGCTGATCGTCCGCAGGACTTGGGGATACACCCAGCTCATGAGTTGAAAACCCGCTATAAATACAATTCGCTAAACCAACTGGTATGGCAAAATAGCCCTGACGGTGGAGAGACAAACTTTATCTATGACAGCAAGAGCATGTTGCGTTTTTCTCAAAATGCTCAGCAGAAAGAAGATAGAAAAGCATCATATTCTAAATATGATCGACTGGGCCGCAAAGTCGAATCGGGAGAAATGTGGATCTCAGGGATGACTTTGGCTGATCTTCAGAGTTACGCTGATGATGTTGACTTCCCTGATGATAGTTATAGTAAATACTATAAGAGAAATACATACTATGATTTGCCGGTAGCTGATTTGCCTGAGTATAGGTCATGGTTTTCAAAGTTTGAACAAGAAAATCTGCGAAACCGTGTGTCTTTGATAGTTTCTACGGAACAAAACTCATTGTTTCATCCAAGGGATTTTAATGTAGGAGCTGCTTATTATAAGTCTTACACAGCTTACAGCTATGATGTGCATGGCAATGTCAAGTCTATAACACAGGATTTTGATTTAGGAAAGCCAAAGCGCACAGATTATAGATATGACTTGATCAGCGGCAATGTCAATTATGTATTCTATCAAGAAGGAGAGTCTGATCAGTTTATCCACATGTATGAGTACGACGCTGACAATCGCCTGACGCAGGTGAGCACTTCTATTGACGGGCATGTATTTAGCACCGAGGCGAAGTATATCTATTATCCGCATGGGCCACTGGCGAGAGTTGTCTTAGGAGATGAAGGCACGCAAGTGCAGGGATTGGATTATTACTATACCTTGCAAGGTTGGATCAAGGGCGTGAATATGCCTAAAGGAAGCGATCCTGGTAATGATGGTGCTACTGACAATACGGCAAAGGATGCATTTGCCTATGAGTTGGGTTATTTCAATGGAGACTATGAGCCGATCGGAGATGTAAGCATAGCCAATCAAGATGGGAATCAATGGTCAGCCTTTCAGTCAACTGCTCGTAATGGATCGAGCAATGGCCTGTACAATGGCAATATCGCTTGGATGGTGACCGATTTGCCGGAAGTAGGCAAAAGGCATGAAAATGACGACAAGTCCGTGCAGATGATGGCTTATCGCTATGATCAGTTGAATAGAATCATTGCTTCAAGCAGTTTGCAGCATACTGGCAATGGACAGTTCAGTAAGCAAAGCAAAGCATATGACACAGAATATAGCTATGACCCGAATGGCAATATCATGACGCTTAACAGATATAATTATCATGGCGTATTGGACAACGAGTTGGTTTACAACTATTATGACGGAACCAATCAGTTGTCAAGTGTCACAAACGGGAAGTATCATGTGACTACTCCTGACTACAACCCACTGGATCATAAGATTTACAATCAGGGAGAGTTGCCGACTCAGACAGATCATGTGGCCAAGATCACTGCTACGGGAAGCAGTTACGCCAATTCGCAAGGAGTATACACCAAGCTTAAAGCTGGAGATTATATTGACTTTGCGCCGGATTTCAATGCCGCCGAAGGCTCTAATTTGGAAGCTTATGTCGAGGCACTGGAAGGCACACCTAAAGGACTGCCTGACCAAGAACATGAAAACTATGTGTATGACAAGATAGGAAATCTAATTGAGGATAAATCCGAGGGGGTTACTATTGATTGGACTGTGCAAGGCAAGGTGAAAGCGATTCGCAAAAGCGATGGGACTAAGCTTCTATTTAATTATGACGCTACAGGGAACAGAGTGTCCAAGACGAAGATAACTTTAAGAAGCCATAAGTATTTACCTTCTGAGGTGCTTCCGGGCATGAATCCTTCTAGGAATTATACAGGAAGTGTTAGAAATGTCTACAGACATGATATGACTCGCTACTATCGTGACGCTTCAGGAAATGTATTGGCTACGGAAACCCAACAATCGAGATATACATGGGAAGCCGAATATTATAACAATGATCGTGGCCCCAGCACTCTGTGGGGACAAGAGGCCTATCAATACCCTGACAGAGAAAGCATCGCTCACACGATTTACGGAGGATCATCCCGACTGGGCGAGTATACCGGCGGCGTGGCATCGGGAACTAAAGAGCTCGGACACAGGCAGTATGAACTTTCCAATCATCTAGGAAATGTGCTTGCGGTAGTCTCGGATAAAATGTCTATATTGGATGGCGAGCGCGAAGCTGAAGTTCTTTCAACGTCTGATTATTATCCTTTTGGTCTGCAAATGATCGGAAGAACCTTCGATAGCGGAGGGTATAGGTATGGGTTTAATGGTAAGGAAAAAGATCAAAATGGCGAGTGGGGAAGCCAGACGAATTACGACTACGGCTTTAGAATTTATAACCCTGTCATAGCCAAGTTTTTGAGTGTTGATCCGCTAACAGCTGATTATCCTTGGTTTAGTCCATATCATTTTGCTGGTAACACGCCAATAATGGCTATAGATATTGATGGTCTCGAAACTCTGGTAACAATTAATAGTGATGATTTTTTAAGAAAGTTAGATCTAGCAATACAAGATGATTTAAATGTTTCTAGAATGTCGGAGTTAGTAGATTTAGCCCTGAAATTCTGTAGACCAGATGATGGATTTTATTCAACTACAATGTATAAAGGTTCTGAATATGCTGCTACAGCTGTTCCTATAAATAACGTTGAAGGTCTATCGGTAGGAGATATTAGAGTTCAGGATAATAATGGGAATCATTTATTTGATGTAAAGTATGAAAAAAATCATGTGATTAAACAAAAAATTAGAGATAATACAGAGGCATTTGGAGAGCTTTTTGTAAAGCCACTTAAGTTTATTGGAACGGTTTTTAACGAATATTTTAACGGAATTTATGAAGAAGGCAATGGGGATGTTGTAAGTGGTGGATTCCATTTATATATGGATGGAGGAACTGGATATACAAAAATGAAAAGTCTTTCTAATGAAGAAAATAAGGATGTTTTTGAATTATTAAATACATTAGGCTATTCTAAAAACATTGGAGGTACTGTTACAAGTTTTGATTTGGCAGGTTTCGTAAATACTAATGCAGTATTAAAACAAGAATATGATGCCACTGTTTCTAAACAACTTATAAATTATGATGTTAATTATGGAGTTAAGTTTGATACTACTTATAGTGGTAAAAGTATGTATCAGACTTCTACAGGTAAAGGTTGGGTTATGTTTTATACATTAGAAGATGGCAAAGTAACGGATAGCGTTTGGAGGTGGAATATACCTCATACACAAACAGCTACTGGTCCTTATCTAAATGAAGAACCAGAGCTCTAAATGCTCTCTCCCTTTAGTTCAAGGTACTCCACCTGACGCAAGTTCGTAAGCCCTCTAGTTCAAATCTGTGACTTGGACTAAGTCTTAGTAGATACACAAAATCCACCCCACCTGGCGCAAGTTTGTAACTTGTGCCTAATGTCAGCAGATACACAAAATCCATCTTGAGCAATCGGGATGGATTTTTTATATGCTTTCTATCGTAAGTTTTCAACTTGTTTCAAATGTTGGATTTAGCTAATCAAGCATCCATGTTTAGGTTTGCGGTTTTGAAGCGTAGTCCAAGTTGCAAACTTGAACTAGGCAGGTTTCCACCACTATGGCCTACATCCCGACAAGTCGCACAGGCTCAGCTGTCCCTTTCATGAAGACCGCACGCCCAGCATGCAGGTCTACTACAAGACCCAGACCGCCTATTGCTTCAGTGCTAACTGTGCCACCCACGGAAAGAGCCTTGATGTCATCGACTTCATCATGCACAAGGAAAATATCAGCAAGCACGAAGCCATCCTCAAAGCCAAATCCATGATCCAAGGAGAAATCACCAAACCAGCCCACACCAGAGAAAGCATCCTAGCACGCACTTTTCTCTACTTCCGCAACGGCCTGCAAAGCAGCAAGACCGCCAAAGAATACCTGTCCCACAGAGGCCTAGACAAAGACATGCTCGAAATCGGCTACAACTCCGGGCAGTTCCACCACGGCAAGCGCAAAGATGAATCCTTGATCCAAAAATACCTGGAGCTCGGCCTTCTCATCGACAAAAACCTCACCTCCTCCAAAGGCGGCAAAGCCTACAGCATCTTCGCCAAAAACAGCCTCTGCTTCCCCCTCAAAGACCACCAAGGCAACATCATCTCCCTCTACTTCAGATACGCAGATCCTGTCGTAAGCGCACAAGATCTTGTGCGCCCTGTATCGGCTACATCCCAAAGTGTCAAGAGCCCTGCGATGCCCTCATCATCCCCCAAGCATTTTTATCTAAAAAACCGCCAAGGCCTCTATCCCTGCTACCCATCCGCAGACACCAAAAAGATCATCCTCTGCGAATCCATCATCGACACCGCCAGCCTGCTCCAGCTCCCCGAGATCACAGCAAAATACAGCCTGCTGGCACTCTACGGCACCAACGGCATGACGGAAGAACACAAAACAGCACTCAAAAACTTGTCGTCCCTCGAAGAAATCATCCTCTTCCTCGACGGCGACCAAGCCGGCAAAAAAGCCACTGAAAAATACAGCCAAGAACTCACAAACCTGCTACCCAACACAAAAATATCATCCGTGGACACCCCTGACGACGAAGACATCAACAGCCTCCTCATCAGCCACGACGACACTGCGATCTTCACCCATCTGCTCGATGCCCGCATCCCACGGGCCAGGCTTGCCTTGCCCGATGTAAGCGCACAAGATATTGTGCACCCTGCATCCGATCATCCATCTATATCTGATGGCAGATCCGATATCGATATGCCAGATATATCCGCCATGCCCGATGATATCTCCATCGTAAGCGCACAAGATCTTGTGCGCCCCGCATCAGATAGCTCAGAAGTATCCATCCCATCTCTCCAAGTAGACAACCCACACAGCTTGCTCTTCACCACCCCCACCGCCATCTACTCCATCAAAGGAGGCCTCCGCACAGACCTCGATAGCCTCAAGGTCACCTTGGTCATCGAAAACCCCGGAACCACCAAAAAAAGCCGCAGCAAGCTCGACCTATACGAAGACAAGCAAACCGAAAAAGTCAGCCGTGAAGCAGGCGAGAAGCTCCATTTGCGTCCCGACCTCATCGAAAGCGACTTGAGCCAATTAGTAGATCTGCTTGATGAATACCGAGAAAGCCAAAACCCTGAAGACCAGCAGGAAAACAAACCCGTAGACATCCCAAGCAACACCAGATCCGCCTGCATGGACTTCCTCAGCAAGCCCAACCTGATGCAAAGAATCAATGAACTTATCGGCAAAAGCGGAGTCGTGGGAGAAGAAAACAACCGTCTCTTTCTCTTCGGCATCGCTTCCAGCTACAAGATGCCTGAGACTTTGCATGCCCTCATCCAAGGAAGCTCCGGAAGTGGCAAGACACACCTGTTGGCTACAATAATGGACTTCATGCCCGAAGAAGACATGATCAGCCTGACCAGAGTTACTGAAAGCAGTCTGTACAATTATGGCCAGAACGAACTCAAAAACAAGCTCATCGGCATCGAGGATTACGACGGCTTGGAAGAAAAAGCAGAGCTTGCATTCAGAGAACTACAATCCAAAGGCATGATATCCAGCAGTACCAGTGGCAAAAATGAACGCACAGGAGAAATCACAGGCTTTGTCAAGACCGTTTACGGCCCGATAGCATCACTCTCAGCCACCACCAGAGGCGAAATCTACGAAGACAACATGAGCCGTTGCTTCATCGTCGCCGTCGATGAAAGCCATGAACAAACATTACGAATCATCCAATATCAAAACAACAAATCAGCAGGCATCATTAACCGTCAAAAAGAGCAGGAAATCAGAGTCTTCCTTCGCCACTGCATGCGACTTTTGAAGCCTTATGACGTAGTAAACCGCTTCGCCAACCAGATAGAACTGCCAAGAGAAGCCCACAAGATCAGAAGACTCAACGATCTGTTCCAAAGCTATGTACGTCAGATCACACTGCTCAATCAATACCAGCGCCAGAAAGACGACCAAGGCAGATTACTGACAGCCAAAGAAGACCTTCAGACCGCTATCGAAATCATGTTCGACAGCATCATATTAAAAGTCGATGAGCTTGACGGAAGCCTCCGTGACTTCTACGAGAAACTCAAGGAATACGTCCTGAATAAAGGCAAAGACTACGAGTTCGAACAGCGTGAAATACGTCAAAAGTTTAGAATCAGCAAAAGCCAGATGCAGCGCCATTTTATCAACCTGATGGAACTCGAATACATCACCAAAAGCAACATAGGCATAAGAAACACCTATCGATATAAAATATCCTACTGGGATAATATGGAACTTGTCAAAGATAAAATCAAAGGTAACTTATATAAACAACTGAATAAACTCTAGATACCCAAACCCTTGGGTCACTGAATGGGTCAGTCAACCTACAGAATAACAACAACTTACAAGTAGCGACCCCCGACCCAAAGAAAATGCAAGACCCCCTAAAAGCGATTAACCATCATAACAGATAATAGAAGACAAGTAAAGCTGAACCGAAGAGACGGCACTTGAGAAGTGAGCGTTAAGAAATCTCAGCTTGTTATCGTTAAGAAATTTTCACTGTCTGAGCGAAGCGAGTTTGAAAATTTTAGAGAACAAGAAGAGATTTTAGTGAAGTTCTCACTGCCTAGATTCTTTGCTTACTTTCTCATCAATGGAGAAAGTAAGAAGAAAGAAAGTAAACAACCTCAAAGTCATCAATAGAGCAGAGAAGCAAGAAAAGAACTACTAAAACATCCATTATGAACCTCCAATCCCTATACTTCCAAACCCACCTCACCAACCTCGGCTACAGCAAAAGCACCCTCCGCATGCTCCCAGCCTGCATCAACGCCTTCCTCAGCTTCACCCAAAAGAAAATCCATGACATCAATCCCGAAGACATCCAAAGCTTCCATAACCACCTACAAGAACGCCCCAACAAGAAACGTTTCGGAGGCCTCAGCGACAGCTACATCCAGCACCACATATACGCCATGCGCTTATTTTTTCAATGGAAAATAGACTCAGGAGAACTCAACAGCAACCCCATCAGCGGACTGCACTTCCCAAGTCCCCAGCAGAGCAAAAAAGAAATCCTCACACAGCAGGAAGTCAAACAACTCTACAACTACTGCCACAGCCTACAGGAAAGAGCTTTGCTCAGCGTTTTCTACGGATGCGGACTCAGAAGATCCGAAGGCGAAGCCCTCGACCTCAGAGACCTGCACTTCGTCAAGCAAATGCTCTACGTCAGATCCGGCAAAAACGGACGCTGGAGAGCCGTTCCCATGAGCGACAAAGTCACCGAAGACCTTGAGCGTTACAGCCTTTACAGCCGTATCCCCAAAGGCACCAATGCCTTCTTCTGCAACAGCAGAGGACAGCGCATGTCAGGCGTCTCCATGAACAGAATGCTTCACAAAATCCTCGACAGGGCAGGCATCCGGAAGAAGATCAGCCTCCATCATCTCAGGCACAGCATCGCCAGCCATCTGCTTGAAAACGGCCTCTCCGCTGAATACGTCCGCAACTTCCTCGGACACAAACATCTGGATACCACACAGATATACACTCAGATCTCCCAACAACAACTCGACACATGGAACTAGAAAACTACCTCCGACAGCATCACACCCAAGGCACTGCCAAGCGCTACCTTCGTGAAATCAATCTCTTTTTTCTTTCATTTGAAAATAAAAGCACCACTCCCGAAGACGCGGACTATCAACAAGTCATGCAGTACATCGGAAGCCTCCGCAATGAAGACAAAGACCCCAAAGTGGCACTTTTTGCCCTGAAAAAATATTACGACTGGCTCATCCATCAGGGCGTCAGAAAAGACCATCCGGCAAAGTCCGTCAAGCTCAGGGACAACAAGAGCCGAGATATCCAGATGCAGGAACTCTTTAACACCGAAGAACTCGCCCTTCTCCTTGACAGAGAAGAGCGCTACGTCCTTCTCCGCAACCGCAACAAGATCATCATCAGCTTCCTCATCTGGCAGGCACTCACCAACGGCGATATCCGAAGTCTCCAGCTTCAGGATATCAACCTCGAAAAAGGCACCATCGACATCCGTTCCACTCCCAAATCCAACGCCAGAACCCTCAGGCTCAGACCCGAACAAGTCTTCTGGCTCATGAACTACATCCAGCAGGACCGCCCGCAACTGACCAAAGACGACAGCCAAGCCCTCATCATCAGCAAGCTCGGCAAAGAAGAAAACGGCGAAGGCATCGGCTACCTCATCGAAACCATGCGGCCACTCTTCCCTGACCGTACCCTCAATCCCAAGACCATCCGCCAGAGCGTCATCGCCAACCTTCTCAAAGACGGCAAAGACATCCGCCATGTCCAGACCTTCGCAGGCCACAAGTACCCCAGCACCACCGAAAGGTACAAACACAGCCAAACCGACAAGCTCAAAGAAGAGATCCTCAAGAAACATCCATTGGGCTAGCAATTAGCCAACAAGGAAACGGCACTGCCTCGTAGAATCCTCACTGCTCACTTGAAACAGGGTTATAAGGCGTTCGTCTTCATCAGTCGGCAAAGCTTCCCGCCAGACCTCACAGCCCTTTTTTCCTATTATTTATTTTTTCAATTGAAGAAAAAAACAACTGTTCGCCTCCTTCGTCGGTGCTTCGCAGTCTGTCACGAAGCTTGCACTCCTTCCTCATCCTCACCTCAGGCTACTTTGTCCTGCTTGGCCACTACCTTCCGTTTTGGTCGTCCCTCCCTTCACTTCTGGCAGTCACCAGCAGTCCATCGCCTTCGATAGTTTGGGCGCGCCCTTTGCCCAGCGTCAGTATCATGTCCACCATGCTCATCCTTCACATTCCCTGTCCATGACTGCCGCTGGGGCGCGCAGGTAGCTTCGCCACAACTCGTAGCCGCTTCAACAACAAGACTTTAATCCAGCGGAAATGAAAAACATAACGTACAGAACTTAACAGCTTCAAAATAAAAGTACCCATATAAGACCCTCGTCTTATATTAAAACTTAGCTCCCTGAAACACAGCTCTAGCCAACCAACTGCCAAGCAACACCGAGGAAAGAAAAAAGGAGAAGTAGGAGGGGACGAGGCATAAAAAGTGAAAGGTATCTACGTTCATACTTCGCTCCGAACCTTTCATTTTTACCCCTCGAATATTAAAATACTTCTCCTTTTACTCTTTTCCTCTTCGGTCATGCTTTTTTTATACGCCTTCCTGCTCCTTACAGGCCCTTCCGTTCACGATACTTCACAGCCCTTTGCCAGCCCAGCCCTGAACGATGTTCCTTCGCCCTGGAGTGAGGGCGACCAGACGGCAGTACTCCGTAGATACTCCATAGGTAGTCCATGGATAAGCCCTCTTTTTTCTTTCAATTGAACCTGACTTTGTCAGCTCATGAACACCATTGAAAATCAACAATACAGTGAATAAAAGAAAAACAGACAGTAAAATGCACAAATAAATCCCAAAATCCCCTAAATTAGAAGCAAGGGAACGCCAAAAGGGCTTCCTGAAGAGACCCTCACAAGGAGGCTCTCCGACCTTTGAGGAGAATTATGGGTATGGATTTAACGGCAAGGAGAAAGATGATGAAATAAATGGGGAAGCTAGCGTCTACAACCTTGGGGCAAGAATGTATGATGCCCGTATAGGCAAAATGTTCAGTGTAGATCCTTGGACAAAAAAGTATCCTTGGCAGACACCTTATGCGTATCATAACAATACCCCAATCTGGCAAATTGATTGGATGGGATTAGGTGGTGAAGATGATGAATTACCTTGGTATTTGGGACCAAATAAATATAGACCTACTCCATTACTTACATTAGGGCTACATAATATTAAATTACCATATGTACCATATCAAAGAAAAGACGGACTTAAACATTTTATTCCTAATGTAATCGTTTCTTATTATCATGGTTTTGCTACTACATGGAATGAAGGGATGGAAGGACGTACATCATCAGATATGGCATTTGAGTCAGCTGATGGCATTGAAATGCTTTTAAATGATGTTGTAGAAGGAAATCTAGATCAACAACATGTTGAACAAGCATCAATTTTTTTGATTGTTCGAAAAATAGGCAAGGTTAGAGCTTTTGGTTGGGAAAAAAGGCTTGCAGCGTATAATAAATTTAGTAAGGACTGGGCTAAAGCTAGTTTTAGTGAAGCTTTAAATAAATTTGCTCCAGGTGTAAAAGGTACTACATCTAAAGATGGAGTAAAAAGAAATTATTTGAATACAGAGACGAATATTGAAATTAAATTAGATTTAGAAAACAACTATTTTCGTATATATGATCATAATAAAAATCAATATGTTGATATGACTGGGAAAACACCAAGTACTGGAAAGTTAGAATACAAAGAAGCTAGAAATTATGTTAAAGCTCAGACTCATCTAAAAAATACGGATTCTTTTTTAATAGAAAATTTATGGTAAGAATATACCCCATTTTTGTTTTAGCTGAAGAAATAAATGAAAGTCAAATGAATTATTCAGAAGCTATAAGTTGGTGTTACGACAATTTAAACAATCCAAGGGTTTTTGTTTTACAAGAGGAAGATATATATTTTATTCAACAAAAAACTTGCATATTAGATATAATTAATGAAGAAGGTGATTGTATGCTTCAAGTGGGGGAAGATGATTGGATAATTTCAAATGAAATAAAAAAAAGGATATATGAAAGATTTATGACATATATACAGGATTCAAGTCAAAAATTAAAGACTTATTTGAATCCAATAATTGATTTGTTTAGTATAGCGATTAAAGAAAATAAAAATATATATTTTTTATTTTAATCCTTTCTGCTAGCCCCAAATATTGTCTAAGTTTAGATTAAAAAATATTACTAGTTCAAGATTGCAGCTTGGAGCAAATACCCCGCCTGGCGCAAGTTTATAACTTGTGCCTAATGTCAGCAGATACACAAAATCCATCTTGACCACCTGGCGCAAGTTTGCAACTTGTGCCTAATGCTGGCAGATACACAAAATCCATCTTGAGCAATCGGGATGGATTTTTTTATATGTTTTCTATCGTAAGTTTTCAACTTGTTTCAAATGTTGGATTTAGCTAATCAAGCATCCATGTTTAGGTTTGCGGTTTTGAAGCGTAGTCCAAGTTGCAAACTTGAACTAGGCAGGTTTCCACCTAGCGCAAGGTACTGTCTTAAAAAGCAAGCATAATAATATAATTTTATATAGCTTTATAAAACGGAAAAGAGGGCTCCACCTAGCGCAAGTTTGTAACTTGTGCCTAATGCCAGCAGATACACAAAATCCATTTCTGTTGTAAGTTTTCAACTTGTTTCACATGTTGGATTTAGCTCATTATGCATCCATGTTTAGGTTTGCGATTTTGAAGCGTAGTCCAAGTTGCAAAATTGAACTAGGCAGGTTTCCATCTGGCGCAAGTTTGTAACTTGTGCCTAATGCTGGCAGATACACAAAATCCATCTTGAGCAATCAGGATGGATTTTTTTATATGTTTTCTGTCGTAAGTTTTCAATTTGTTTCACATATTGGATTTAGTTAATCAAGCATCCATGTTTAGGTTTGCGGTTTTGAAGCGTAGTCCAAGTTGCAAACTTGAACTAGGCAGGTTAGCCCCGCCTGGCGCAAGTTTGTAACTTGTGCCTAATGCTGGCAGATACACAAAATCCATCTTGAGCGATCGGGATGGATTTTTTATATGTTTTCTGTCGTAAGTTTTCAACTTGTTTCACATGTTGGATTTAGCTACCCACCTGGTGCAAGTTTGTAACTTGTACCTAATGTCAGCAGATACACAAAATCCATCTTGAGCAATCAGGATGGATTTTTTATATGTTTTCTGTCGTAAGTTTTCAATTTGTTTCACATATTGGATTTAGTTAATCATGCATCCATGTTTAGGTTTGCGGTTTTGAAGCGTAGTCCAAGTTACAAACTTGAACTAGGCAGGTTAGGCAAGTTCCACACTTAAACTAGTGAGAGCTATATTTTATGTATAGGCGAGATTATTGGTGTATATGCCTAACAAAAGCTTGAAGATTCAATTCTACATCTATCATATGAGCCGAAAATATAAAGTTAGAGATCAATCAAAATTATACTTTATTACTTTTACCGTAGTGCATTGGGTTGATGTGTTTACAAGAGCGGAATACAAGGATATATTTATCAGCAGTTTACAATATTGTCAAGTTAACAAAGGGTTGGAAGTGTATGCTTATGTAATCATGAGCAATCATGTTCACTTAATAGTAGGTGCAAGTGGCTTGAATAAACTGGAAGAAATAATTAGGGATCTTAAAAAGTATACGTCCAAACGGATAATTAAAGCGATAGAGGCAAATTTGAAGGAGAGTAGAAAGGAATGGATGCTTTCTATATTTGAAAAGGCAGGAAAGAATAATTGCAATAACAAGAACTTTCAATTTTGGAAGCAGGATTATCATCCAATTGAAGTTTCGAACAACAAGATCATGGATCAAAAACTTGAGTATATACATGAAAATCCTGTTAAAGCGGGCTTGGTTACGACTGCTGAGTGTTATTTATATAGTAGTGCCAGCAATTATTATGGATTGAATGGCTTGTTGGAAATTAAATTTATAGAGTAGGGTAATTTAATTGTTGTTAAGTCCAAGTTGTAAACTTGAACTAGGCAAGCGTGTTAGCTTTTTGATGTTAAGGCGTAGTCCAAGTTGCAAAGTTGAACTAGGCAAGCGTGTTAGTTTTTTGATGTTAAGGCGTAGTCCAAGTTGTAAACTTGAACCAGGCAAGCGTGTTAGCTTTTTGAAGTTAAGGCGTAGTCCAAGTTTTAAACTTGAACTAGTCAATCGTGTTAGCTTTTTGATGTTAAGGCGTAGTCCAAGTTGTAAACTTGAACTAGTCAAGCGTGTTAGCTTTTTGATGTTAAGGCGTAGTCCAAGTTTTAAACTTGAACTAGTCAAGCGTGTTAGCTTTTTGATGTTAAGGCGTAGTCCAAGTTTTAAACTTGAACCAGGCAAGCGTGTTAGCTTTTTGAAGTTAAGGCGTAGTCCAAGTTGTAAACTTGAACCAGGCAAGCGTGTTAGCTTTTTGAAGTTAAGGCGTAGTCCAAGTTTCAAACTTGAACTAGGCAAGCGTGTTAGTTTTATGATGTTGAAGCGAAGTCCAAGTTGTAAACTTGAACTAGGCAAGCGTGTTAGTTTTATGATGTTGAAGCGAAGTCCAAGTTTCAAACTTGAACTAGGGTAAGCGTGTTAGTTTTATGATGTTGAGGTGAAGCCCAAGTTTTAAACTTGGACTAAGGGTGAATCTGGAAATTAAAATAATTTTGTTCTCTTCTTCTGAACGATTTTCTTGCGTTCCTTTTTATTCTCATCATCATAATAATGAATCAATAACCTTTCGGAGTTTAAGCCAATCACTTTTCCTATTACGGGCTCGGCATAGCTGTTTGAAAAATATTTTACACGATCGCCGATATTAAAGCCAAAGGATTCTTTATTGGCATCGTTTTCTTCAATTTTAAAGATGAAATTCTTGCTGACCTTTCTTGTTACTAGCTCTCCTTCATTGCTTTCGAATTGCACCTGAAGCCTATTAGTCCCTTTGAAGTCAATAACTCTTGCTATGATCAAGTCGCTGATGTCGCTGTCTTTTATGGAAGCGGATACATAAATTTGCTCGTTCATATTGAAGGATTGATCAGAGTGGTTTTCTCCATTCATCATCATGTCAATATTTTCTTTGTTCATAGTATCCTTGACATCATTGAAGTCCACTACTTCGGCTGTGACGGTCACTTCTGTAGTTGAAACAAGAAAGTAATAAGATCTTTTGAAGTCAACAGTGACATTGGCCAAAGCTTGTCCTTTTTTTAGCGGTCGGTTTGCATACAGGTTGCGTTTCGCTTCCAAGACCAATCCGTCTTTTTTCAAACCTCCAATCCCTAATACTTGCGTGGTATTGGCCGTTCCGATAGCAAAGTCAACGACTTGAAAATTATTATTGCCTAAAGAGGCGTTTCCTGTAAGACCTCCCATGTGGAATGCGCATGAGCTAAGCCCTGCTGATATAGCGAGTAAAAGTATTGACTTTCTTAACATGATATGCTTTTGCGTTTAGTTTTTGTGAAATTAATTATATTATTTATTTTAAAAAATAAATTTAAATATGTTTTTATTTTTAGGTTATTGTAAAAGTGTATTTTTGTTGTTGATTAATTATGTAGTTGCGTTTGGTGTCCTGTTAAGAATTATTTTGGAGTGTTAGAATGAATTCAACGTAGATAAAGTATGTGGCTTATTTCGTATGAGTCCATGTTGAAGTTTAGTCCAAGTTTCAAACTTGAACTAGGTAGGAGACCTCCCCTCTCTAGTTCAAGTCTGTGACTTGGACTAAATACGAATAGAGGTTTTGAAGCGTAGTTCAAGTTGTAAACTTGGACTGAGTAGGATATCATGAAAGAAGTAGTAATTTGAAAAGTCAAGATAATTAAATTAGTATAAAAAATTATGAGCTCTTTATTAAAGTCAGAAATTAAACTATTTTTTTGCTTTATTATATTATTTGTGATTTTGGGCTGTTCGAAAGAAAATGTTATAAGGGGTAATTATATTCAAAAGACGGATTATTTTGCTGATAGCATTATTATTAAATTTGATAGCTCGGTTTTTTACTATAAAAATAAAGGACTAACAGGTGATAAGAAAGGAAGATTAATATCTGATTCATTGATAATATTTGAAAAAGATCTGTATGATAAAGAGAAAATGGATTTTTATATTTCTTATGATACATTCCCGTATGAATTTATGAGAAATAAAATAATATTTAGAGATAAAAAATACCTAAAAATTAAATAGAGTTTTTACCCCCTTCCTCTCTAGTTCAAGTCTGTGACCCACCTGGTGCAAGTTTGTAACTTGTACCTAATGTCAGCAAATACACAAAATCCCCTCTAGTTCAAGTCTGTGACTTGGACTAAATGCGAATAGATACAGTTTAAGTTATAGTATGAGTCCAGGTTGCAAACTTGGACTAGGTTGGGGGAATAATCCTAATAAATTCAAAAAAGGTGTTGTTGTTGAGCAATTTAGACAAATAAAACAATTAGTAGATGAATTTAATGAACAAGAACGAATCAATAATATCGCGAATACACTGGAAACTTCTGAGCCTCATTATTAGTAGCTTATTTATAATTACATCATGTGATAATAATAAAAATATTAATTATTCAGAGAGTGAAACATTCTTTAATATATTTAATAGTGACCATGATCATTATCTATTTGAATATAATTTTATCTTAAAAAATAAGGGAATTAAATATGCTTTTTTTGGTCATGGAGAATTAGAATATAAAAAAGATTGTTATATAATCAATATCGAAAAACTAGGAATAAATAAAGAGGTGCTTTTTAACTTTAATTCATCAATTGGGGCGTTTAATAGTATTAAATTTAATTTTAATAATTTAATTTTTGAATTGCCGATTAAGCTGGAAAATGTATATATGAGAGGAGATGAGAAAATATATAAATTCAGATTAATCAAGTCTTATTATTATTATACTGATGAATATGATCAAATTTTATTTGCGTCTCCTCAAAAAGGATTTATTGGTGGATACTTATTCGATAATAAAAATAGTAATTATTTAATATCTAAGAGAGGAGATATATTGGAAGATTTAATAGATTATACTAATTATTCTTATAGGGTTTTAAAATAAAAATCTGTACTACCATCCGTTCGTCCCCCATTTTCCCACCTGGTGCAAGTTTGTAACTTGTACCTAATGCCAGCAGATACACAAAATCCCCCCTCTAGTTCAAGTCTGTGATTTGGACTAGGTAGGTGTTCTGTTGTCTGTCGAAAGTTTTATGTTCGCGTGGCGATTACTCAATCTGCCGTTTTATGTTTCTAAAAGCTGATTCCAAGTCTAAAAATGTTTCGACTTTTATGCTGTTATGACTCATTTTGTTTTTTTCAATCATTTGATCTATGGCAAACTGATTGAATATATTTTCTGATTCAATAATCAGTAATTGTTTGACCTTACTTTGCAACAGGGATGGAACCATTACATTATGACCCCATTCTTGGCTTTCCTTGGAAATTACTTTGCCTTTTCTATTGTCCGAAATGACAGTTTTAGCTCCTTTTTCTTTAACGAAGTTGATGGCTTTCATAGCGTTTTCATGATGAATGTCTGAAGAAGCGTAGCCAATCCATTTTATATTAATTGTATTCAATGACTTGATATAGCTTATTTCGCATTTGTTAGTCTGGTATAAGATTTCATATGATTCCATTTTGTTTTATTTTAAGGTTATAAATTAGGTTTTTTGAGGGTGATAAATGATGTGGAATAGCTCATTTATCTAGTTGTTAACCTTAATATAGCTGATTCAGACAATATGTTTCAGTGAAGATATAATTATATTTTATTGGAAATGAATTTAATTATTTTGCTGTATACTTATTCGGGTTTTTTGTATACGAATTGCTTTTTTTAAGACTTGTTCTTATGGTTTGTCCACCTGGTGCGCAAGTTTGTAACCATATTCATGCTTGAGGTTTTGAAGCTGAGTCCAAGTTGCAAACTTGAACTAGGGTTTTCACATGATGGATTTAGCTAATAATGCAGTTTTGTGCTTGCGACCTAAGGCTCATGTTCAGGCTTGAGGTTTTGAAGCGCAATCCAAGTTGTAAACTTGAACTAGGGTTTTCACATGTTGTATTTAGCTAATCATCCAATTTTGTGCTTGCGACCTTAGGTCTATGTTCAGGCTTGAGGTTTTGAAGCGCAGTCTAAGTTGCAAACTTGAACTAGAGTTTTCACATGTTGGATTTAGCTAATCATCCAGTTTTGTGCTTGCGACCTTAGGCTCATGTTCAGGCTTGTGGTTTTGGAGCGCAGTCCAAGTTGCAAACTTGAACTAGAGTTTTCACATGTTGGATTTAGCTAATCATCCAGTTTTGTGCTTGCGACCTTAGACCTATGTTCAGGCTTGAGGTTTTGAAGCGTAGTCCATGCAAACTTGAACTAGGCAGCCTGAAGCTGTGATTTGGACTAATTGCTGGCTGATACAAGACATTCATCTTGATTGAGCAGTCGCAAGTTGCGAACTTGGACAAGATGGACAATAGTTGATCTATATTGCAAGCTGGAATTATTTTGTCTACAAAGCCGGCCTATGGAGAAGGCATAAAAGCGGGGAAGAAAGACTAACTAAGCTATTGATTAAAGAAGTTAGTAACGGTAAGATACTTACATCTTGATGTGAAATGAAGGATCTTTGTATTAAGATATTTTTCACACATACATTGTCTAATTTTATAAAAGGCCGCTTCAAACGGAAGCGGCTTTTTAATCTTCAAAAGAAATACACACTAAAGCGCAAGGCTGAACGCGCTAAATCGAGACCTCATTCAGAAGCTCGTTCATCAAGTCGTTGAATTCCTCCACATATTTGTCGTAGTATTCTCCTGTGCCTGGGCCTGAGAAGCCCGCATGCACCTTGCGGATATTTCCTTTGCGATCGATGAATATCGTTGTCGGATAAGAGACTACTTTTGAAAGCATAGGAAGCGCTTTCGCAGTAGCGCCTTTTTCTCTTTTGCCTGCGAAAAGAAGTTCATAATTCACATCAAATCGTTTCTTTAGCTTGTTGAGCTTTTTTTGCGCTGACTCTAAGTTCTCTGCTTTTTCGAAAGCCAAGCCGATGATTTCAAGTCCTTTGTCTTTATTCTCGTTGTAATAAGGCGATAAAAACTTCATTTCATCCAGACAGTTAGGGCACCATGAGCCCAGGATTTGGAGAATGACAACTTTGTCTTTGAACTTCTCGTCTTCCAAGCTGACAGTTTTGCTGTCAAGATTAGGGAAGGAGAAAGAGATCTTTTCAAAGCCTTCTTTCAGATAAGTCTCCATGCTCAAGTCTTTTATTTTCGCGTTTTCATTGGCGGTAGCCGACCATGTTGCCAGATAGCTTTTGCCTGAGTGAAATTTTCCATTTGTCAATTCATCATTGATGATCTCAGCGGTGAATAAGTATAAAAAGCCTCCATCGAAAGTGGAAAGCATCACTTTATTGCCGCTTACGACACCTTCCAGAAATCTATAATCCCCTGATGGAGTCAAAAAGCTTCCGGTTATTTTATTGCCTATTTGGTCGAGGATGCCAATTGCTTCTGTCTTTTTACCCTCGGGAGAAATGAATGTGGTTTGCCATTTGCCGGTGATGTTTCTGGCCGGAGTTTCATTCATGCCTTCGAATCTATCAAGAGATTCTCCTTTCTTGGCAGTGAATGGCAATTGGTAGTCTGCTTTGACATATCTTCCATTGAGGGTATTGTCTTCAGGTTTGAATATGAGTTTTCCGTCGTAATTCAATAGTATCACTTCTATTGAGTCGTCTTTGTAATTGATCTCGTCGAGGATGACTTCGTCTTTACCGTTGATGAGAGTTATGGTTTGCAGGTTTTCCGAAAGACGAATGAAAAAAGGTACTTCAGCGCCATTTTGGTTGATAATTGTCCCTAAGTATTTTCCGCTAGCGATGTTTGGCTCGCTATTGGAAGTTTGCTTTTTGTTCTGTGTTTTGCTTTGGCATGAAGCCAGTATAATCATTGGCAGCGCCAAATACATTATTAAGTATCGGTACATAGTAGAATTTCATTTAGAACTTGAATTTACTCTATTTTCTCTGATTCAGATATAATTTTGATGTATTTGATAAGCTTAATACTAAAAATATTACTTATTCAATGGAAATTCATTAAAAAATGAAAAAATTACTCTGTGTGCTTTTTTGCGGGATTTTTATGATATGGTCGCATGCGGGCTTTGGGCAAGCGGCTATTCTCGCTTTGATATTTGGAGACAAAGTGGCGAGCGAAAATTTTAATCTAAGTCTGGAAATAGGAGGAAATCTCTCATACATCAGCGATGTGCCGGATGGCAAGATTGCTTTTGGGGTTAACTTTGGTTTAGGCGCCAATATCAAGTTGAGCGACAAGTTTTATTTAGTGCCTCAATTCCAGCCTCTGCAACCCAAAGGAAATCGTTACAAAGGGTCGCTTCAGACAGGAATCGCTGAGTTGGACAGTTTGTATCAAGACAAGACGGTGCATAGAAGGCTGTCTTATATTGATGTGCCTGTATACATCTATTACAGACCCATCGAAAGGTGGAGATTCGGCATTGGCCCGAAAGTCGGTTTTTTGACAAAGGCGGTGGACTTCTATGAAAATGGAGGCAATAGCTTGGAGCTTGATGTCAAGGATCAGTTGAGCAAGACAGACTTTGGCGTCGCGGTGGATGTGATGTTCGAAGTCTCCAATTTTAGAGGAGGAAAAGGAGTGAATATACATGTCAATTACTATCAGGGTTTGGTGGAGCTGGAGAAAGGAACGAGTAGGAGAAATGGCGTACTTGGCGTGACATTGGGCTTTCCTTTCATATCGGATGAGCAATTGGAGAAGAACAATGCAAAAAAGAAATAGCAAATAAAAAAGCCTCGTGATGGGAACATACGAGGCTTTATTGATTTATCGTTAAAGGCAATGGTTATTCAACGGGCTTTGAATAGCTTTTGTAAAACCAAGCGTCAGGGTAGTCTCCCTTTCTCAATGTTTCCATATTTCCGAAAGCTTCGTCTTTTTCGGTGAAAGAGCTGTGGGTCACCACATACATGGAGTCGTTGGCCATGAATGTGAAAGACCTTAAGCCTTTTGACTCAAGCTTTTCTTCATATTCCTTGGCGAATTCCAGACTTTTGAATGTGCCTGTCACTACATGGTACCTTTCGTTTTCTTGCCAGTTGAAAAAATCTTTCATGCTGTCAGGCAGTTCATTTTCCTTCGCTTTGGTGATATTGTTCACAGTAGTTGACTCTTCAGAACTTGGTTCGACTGAATTTCCGTCATTGTCAATTTCCGTTTTTTTATTGTTTTCAATAGTCTTTTCAATGACTACAGGCTCTGGAGAAGCTTCCTTGCTATTGTCTGAAATATGCTTAGACGTTGGAGTTGAAGTTTTCACTTCCACTTCATTCTCATTCGTTTTGTCCAGTGAAGCATTCACGCTGTTTGTTGCTTCATTTTCGCTGACTTGGACAGCTAAATGCGAAGCTGGAACTTCTTCTGTTGTTGAAGTTTGTTGATTTTGCGCCTGATTCTGGCCAAAGTAAAAGCCTATAAGGCCAAATAGCATGATGAAAGGAAGGAATGCGTATTTGAAAAAGCTGCTTTTCTTCTCTTCTTTGATTTCGTTGCTGAAAGAATTTTTCGAAACCGGTGTTGCTTTATTGTCATCATTCCGAAGTATTGAGTTCTTCAGTATTTCTGATTCAACGCTTATTTCTTCCGGTTTTTTCGATGTTTCATCGCTTACAAGCTCGTCGTCGGTATTATTAATTTTTTTCTCTTCTTGAGCTTTGGTTATATCGGTTTCAGCATTAGCTGTATGGGATTCCTCTATTGATTGTTGACTCTTCAGCGGGCTGTCTTCTGGCTCTACTAAATTATTCTTTGCTTGAGTAGCGGAAGGTGCTTCATTGGTTGGCTTGGAATCTTCCGGTTTGTAGCCTCCGCTTTTAGCGCAATAAAAGTTTTTAAGAAACGGATTTCTCTTTCTTATTGCGTATTGGTTGTTGAGGTCTTTATAAAATATGCCTATGCCTTCAACTTCTATTTCATCATAAGATCCAAGCGCGATGTCTATGTCTTTCTTAAGCACGGAAGAAAGCGACAATGCTTTTTCCTCAGAGACTGAGAGTTGATCAGCGATCAATTGCTTAAGCACTCCATTGTCATTTTTGATGAATGGGTTGAAAAAAGGCTCTTCGGAAGAGTCTTTCCTGATGGTGATCGTGCCGAAATCTGGTATGACAATTTGCCCAAATTGACTCAGGTGTTTGACGATGATCTCGACAATTGCTTTCGATCGTTCTTCAAGCGCTAAGATTTTTATGTCATCCATGGTTTTTCAAATAATAAATTATCAAATTTTTATCAAAAATGATGCACTTTAATCCGGCAACTAATGATATTATTACAATATTAAGCATATGTCAATATTTTTACAAATACTTAAATATTTTGAATTGAAATATTTGTAGATGAGAACGGTAATTGAAAAATTGGTAGCGAAAATAAATTCAAATTATTTAATAATAAAGTTTTTTTATTATTATTTTCCGAACTAGTGTTTTTTTGATAGATATATAATTTTCAGAGATAATGAAATTTGGATTATTAATATGCGTCATTCTTTCTCAATAAGAGGGTGTTACTCTCGAAAATCGCAGTCCAGTATGTGGTCGTTCACTATGCCTATGGCTTGCATGTATGCGTAGCAAATAGTGGAGCCGACGAATTTGAAGCCTCTTTTTTTTAGGTCTTTGCTGATAGTATCGGACAACTCGCTGGTAGCGGGAACGTCTTCAAGCGTTTTGGGCTTGTTGTCGATGGTTTTGCCGTCAGTGAAGGACCATATGTAATTGTCAAAAGTGCCGAACTCTTTTCTAACTCGAATGAAGGCTTGAGCGTTGCTGATGCTTGCGTTTACCTTAAGCTTGTTGCGGATGATGCCTGAGTCTTGAAGCAATGCGTCTACTTTTTCTTGTTTGTATTGGGCGATTTTTTCATAATCCCATTGGTCGTAGGCTTTTGCGTAGTTTTGGCGTCTGATAAGAATAGTATGCCAGCTAAGTCCAGCTTGAGCTCCTTCGAGAATGAGCATTTCGAATAGCTTGGTGTCATCATGGAGAGGTTTTCCCCATTCGTTATCATGGTAGGCTTTGTATAGATCGTCTTTGAGACACCATTGGCAACGGTTTGATTTTTCAGTGGACATATCTAAAATAAAAAAAATGAGTTTGCAATATTCCTGTTTATGCAAAAATAGCAAGCTCTTTGGTTTTGCAAAATTTAAATCCCTGACAAAGATCAATTTCATTTTAAATATGTAATTATTACATTTAAATACAATAATTATTTCAATCTTTGATAGGCATTAATTCGAAGTGAATGAGGCTTTTGGTGACTGCCTGAAAAACTTAATAGAGTATGGATATAGAATCGTACAGAACATATTGCATGTCTAAAAAGGGAGTGGAAGAAGGCTTGCCTTTTGACGAGAATGTTTTGGTATTCAAGGTCGCAGGCAAAATATTTGCTTTGACGGATATCAATGATTTTGAATACGTCAATCTCAAGTGCGAGCCGGAGAGAAGCATTGAATTGCGCGAAAGCTATGAGGGAATAAAGCCCGGCTACCATATGAATAAAAAGCATTGGAACAGCGTGTATATTGGCGCGGATGTGAATGAGAGGATGTTAATGGAATTAACAGATGATTCTTACAATCTGGTGTATTCGAAGTTGCCGGCTAAGGTTAGAAAGGAGCTGGAAGAAGATAAAGGAGCATAGCGCGGACAACCGATGCTTTCACATCAGCATGTCCGCTGTTCTTCCTTTTAGGGGGATGAAGCTATATTTTCTGCACAAGCACTACTTTTTTTCGATCGTATTTGGAGATTGATTTCCAGAAGTCTATCCAAGTCTTGGCATTTGAAGCTGGAATTCTCGATTTCAATACGGTCAAGGATTTAGTGTATGTGATTTGATGTTTGTTTTCGTCATAAATAGTTTCTGCTTTGAAATTCCCGAAGTCGTAATTTTTTTCAATAGTTTTTGGAACAGATTCCAAGGCATAGTTTTCTGGTAGATGATAAATGATAGTGTCGCTTACTGAATAAGCGTATTTTTGAATTATGTCGTATGTTCGGCTTGAGCTGATGCCTTTTGCCCTGTTGGGTGTTTTGTCTATAGTATTGAGAGTGATAAACATCCTTTTGCCGCTGGTGGATGACAAGCCTTTGGCTTTGAGGTCAAGATCTATTTCAATTTGAGGAATGATGTCTTTTTTGTAGGAGAATTTCTTAGAGTTGAGATCAAAGTGATTCAAGTCAAAATAACGATGCAGCTTTTTGTTGAGTTCGTCACTGGGCAATAGTTCGATATCTGAGAAGTTTTCGGTCAGGGTGCCTTGAAAAGCCAAGTTGGTTTTAACAGCTGCGTCTCCATTGCTGTTTAAATAGACGATTGCGTGCAAGTTTTTTGTATTGTCTTTTGAGCTGTAAGCTTTGGTCCTAACCAAAGGATGGTTGTCTGATTCGGTAAGAACGGCCCATCTATCGCTGGTGAAATAACCCAAGTACCCAAATGGAGTGGTTTGGCTTGTGCATTCCAGCCAAATAGTATCGCCTTGGTTGGGCAAGCATAAAAACACATGGTTGAAATAATCCATAGGTATATCAGGATCAAAGTCGTCAGCGTCCGCCCCAGCTCCTATAATCGCATAATGGGATTTTACACCTGTGTGTTTTAGCATAGACTTCATCAAATTGGTCAAGCCTTTGCAATCACTGTATCCATTGGAGGCTACTTCTTCCGCAGACATGGTTTGCATGCCTCCAATTCCCAGCTGAATGCTGACATATCTAGTGTTGGATTGCAACCAGTCATAGAGTATGCGCGCTTTTGTTTCGTCATCAGCGTCGCTGGGTACGGATTGATCAATTTTAGCTTTAAGTTCATCGCTGAGAATATCTCTTCCTTCTTGCAGCTTGCTGTTCCAGTCGCTATACTCTCTCCAGTTTTTAAATGAACCATGATGGCCATCGTATTTGAATTCATTTGCCACAAATCGAATATGGGGAACTTGTTTTATTGTTGGAAAATAGCTTTCGAATCCTGCGCGAGGTTTTACATTGCTTACTGAG
Source organism: Aureibacter tunicatorum (assembly GCF_036492635.1). Classification (GTDB taxonomy): domain Bacteria; phylum Bacteroidota; class Bacteroidia; order Cytophagales; family Cyclobacteriaceae; genus Aureibacter; species Aureibacter tunicatorum. The sequence goes on along the minus strand of NZ_AP025305.1, from coordinate 3,697,441 downwards.
GCTTTGTAAAAGGCCTTTTGCGGAGTTTGGGCTTTTTCAATATTTTCAACAAGGTATGGGTAATCCCTGAATGCGTTTTCATGAGGCGATTCAATGGTCATGCTAGCTGAAACTATGGCCACTTTTGAGCTTTTCAATGGAAACCAAGACCTTAAGTTATAATAGCCTTTGCTTTTTGTTCCCATCTCAAAAGTGATCGTATATGGATACTCTCCATAACTCGCGTCGATGAGTTTATAACGATCGTCAAGGGCGACAGAAAAACCGTCCCAATGGCTATAGTCTTTCACATCATTGCCTCTGATTTTTTTGACCACTTTGCCATGCTTGTTATAGATTGTCGCTTGGCAGAGAGTTACTTTAGTGTTGGCGTCATAGTTTAATCGTTGATAGGCGTAGGATTTTCCTGTGGCATTCAAGATGGTTACGGTTTGGCTTATTTTATATTCATAGTTGAATGCTTCATCGATGATTTGGGCTTCATGCTGGTCTCTGATAATGACATTTGAGTTGGAGAGCAAAGAATCGGGTATTTCAGCCAGAGTGAAATTATTCAAGCCTTGACCTGCTAGCGGGGTGAAGGCTTGAATAAGGATCAATATGCTAAGCAATTTCTTTATCATTGAGTGGAGGTTTTCTTCAATACGATTTGTTCACCTTGTTTTGAAAATGCATGCAAGTACATTTCTCTTAAATACGGGTAATCAGTATTGGAATAAATGGGTTCTGAAAGCTCCACAGTATTGCTGATTTGAATCATATTGCCAGATTGCTTGACAATGAATGTCATGCTCCCTTTCTTGCCTGGCATCTCAACGATTGAGTTTTCCGGCAACTCTTCGACAACATAGCCTTTGGGCAAAGTAATCGTGTAAACTTGGGATTTTTTGATTGGCGCCCCGAAGTCCACTGGGTGAACTCTTGTCTCTTCTTTGAAAAAGTTCTGAAATTCTTCAATATATGGAGTGAAATAAATTCTTTCGTCTTCAGGATCGAAAGCCTCTTGGCTGATTTTGGTGATGGTAGTGAATGGCTTGTCTATTTGCTCCACATTTTTGACTTGGAAAGATTCTACTTCCCAATTCTCATGGGATTTTTTATGTTCGGATTCGTTTTTTGATCCTTGGTTTTTCGCATGCCAATCTCTTCTTTTTTGCGCTTCGTAACCATAATACGACGACCTTTCCATTGCGCTTATCGTTCCATCATCTTGAATATTGAACATGCAAGTGGTTTTAGTTTCGAAAGCCGCGCTTGAATTGATTTCCACAGGGACACAATCGTTTTTAGTTACCATTCTTCCTGAGTAATTCATGCACCTTAGCGGCAATTGTCCCAATGGCAACAGCTTCGATGTAGCATCCATAAGCACTTTATTTCCATCAATTAAGGCAGCGACGATTACATAATTGTAGTTTTCAAGCAAAGGCAGTGTCGGATGCACCTTTCCATTGGCTCTAGTGCTGAGAATCACAGGAAAGGCCTCGATACCGCAGGCTTGCAAAGCGCTGATGAGCGCGAAGTTGATTTCAGCCGCAGTGCCGGTTTTATTTTGCATGATTGTTTTTGGAGATTCGTATGCGTATATGCCATATCTGCCATTCCATTCCACATTTTGTTGCAATAGAGTGTAAGCCGCATGAACTTTCTCTAAGCTGCCGGCTCCCTCCACGCTTTGCGCGAAATCCTTGAAGTAGCCTTTTTTCACCGCTCTGCCAAAGTTATCACCGCCATTGAGAGATGTAGCGATTTCAGGCCACGAACTTAAAACAGATTCCATCATATTGAAATTTGTGGCAACGAGCTGACTGCTCACTTGGAAGTAGTAATCGTCCAGTGTTGTGACAAAGTCTTCGCCTTTAAGCGCGGGAATGTTTTCGCAAACTCTTTGATCATTTTTCAAGATGTAATTCAGGTCATATCGATAGGTTTGAGGCAAAGTGCTTGATTGCTGGATGGTTTTTTCTCGATAAACGACTTGGACAGTTTTTTCAAAACTGCTGGAGTTGACTTCTTTAAGTTTCCAATACCCTCTGTAGTTTTCTTCATAGATGTATTTGTCTGGAATTCTTGTAGTGTAAGAACTGTAGAGCACGGGGATAGATTTTTGAAAATACCAAGTAGGCAATCTAAATAAATAGTCGCTTTGGATTCCATACTCAAAATCTATAATACAACCTTCTTTTACATTTGGGAATGTGATGGTGTACTTTCTGATTTTCTTGCTGACATCTGTCTTATGGATATTGTCTTTGCTTAATTTTATTTTTTCAACTTTGCCTTGATTATCGATATAAGTGAACCCTTTTATTTCGGTTATATCTTCAGAATAAGCATTTCCTCGATATTGATTGAAAGTGAATGTGCCTCTATCCAAACCGTCTTTGTTGAGGATCTTTATTCTGACTTTTGTTTTCTTTCTGTACATGAAAGTTTCCTTAGGGTTGTTATAGAAAATTTCGAGGTCGCCGACTTCTTTTAGTATGACAGCTTCAGCGCTTGAATCTATATCGTATGAGCTTTTTTGCAGATCCTTGAGAGTGATTTTGTCGAATTTTAATTCGTTGCAAAAAATATTTGAGCTAAAGCAGATTGATAATATAAAGGTAAAAAGTGTTGAGTAAAGTATTTTCATTATTTTAGGCTTATTTTATTCGTTGTTGTGATAAAAAAGTATTCCTTAAGGCTAAATAAGTACTTTTGGTGTTTATTTAAAATAAAAACACATATTATTTTATCTTTTTTCTTGACATTTATGATTTAAAAGCTTTGTACTAGTAGTTTGTCGGGAAGTATATAGCTTAGTCTTAAAATGTTTTTATTTAGGTTTTTATTTAAATCATTTTTAGACCTGAAGAGTTCTTTCATTTAGACTAGATGAATTTTTTTGAAATGCTCGAATTCAAGACGGGAAAACAGCCTTTGCGTAATGTCCATGCCAACCATCCGATCCAAACGGATCTAATGGGAGTGGAGGAATTTAAGAGGTTGAATGGTTTGGATTTGAATTCGTCTTTGGCATATTCCAGTCCGCTGTTGTTTGGAATAGGTTTTTTGCTAGATGAGTTTCACTCCGGAGGAGTATCTGTTGATCTGGAAAGCAGCTTGTCAAGAGAAGACGTTTCCACAGATGAAGAGGGACAACATTTTTCCGGTCTTGCTGATAGTCATAGCAAAATGAGTCTGTTATTCAATATTGAACAGCAGATATACGAGGCTTATGCTCATGCGAATGTTGTCGAACGAAGAAATCTGGAGATTCTGTTGGGGCAGGTTGAGCATGAACAGCAGAAACTCGTCAAAACGTCAATCGCCAATGGCGATCCGGTTTGGGTATTGGAGTCTTCAGTGTATCACACATTGGATGCCAATGGAGATATTGATGGCGGAGAAGATGTTCAAGAATTGTGGAGACGAATTCAGGAAGTGATAGTGGTGGAAGGCGGAGAAGAATTCCAGTTTAAAACGGATCATGCATTGTATCAAATGATGAGAACCGTGCATGGCAGGCAAACTTTGGATAGGCTTTTAGCGGCATTTGAGTACTCACAGTATGAGGAGCGAAAAGGGCTTAAGAAGTTGAGAAGAGATCCGAGAAAAAAGGGCAGGAGTTATAAAACCGATGAAGGTGTTGAAGATTCCGATTCGACAGTTGGCTTTGAGGGAAGGATTTATATTGCTCCCAAATTTGGAGAAGGGTTTTCATGGGAAGCGAAGAAGAGCAAGGCGAGAGTGAACTTGGGCCATTCTCCAGTTGCGGATGTGCGCTCAGAAAAGCTAAAGCCGTCATTTTTTTATTTAGCCGAGTCTCTTTCCAGTTTGGCTGATTTTTATGAGATGCCAAGAATAACCAGAAGAGAAATAGACCATCGAAGATTTTTGTCGGATTTGCAGCTGGGAAACGATTATAAAAGCGCTTATGGACACTTGGTGATGGACTCCAGTCTAAGAGGCGTTCCGCTTTTGAAAAGACCCAGAGCTGGAGCTATTTTAGAAGAAGATTTATTGGGTGGGCCGGGGTTTAGGTTGAGAAGCAATGCTTTTATTGGAGGAGATTTGGCTTTGTCTGACAAAGGAAGAGGAAGGCTGAGTCCCAAAGATCAAAAGCTTGTGGATGGAGTTTTGAAGCTGAAGTCCGACTTATTGAAAGTTGGAGATGTGAGAGCTGGAATTTTCGAGGTTACTGACAAGGAGCATACCAGTTTGTCTCATTTGATATTTCAGCCTCATCTTGATCATTTGTGGAGAGCATTTGATTTCGATACATTATTAAAAAGCGAACTAGGCGGAGAGGGAAATGTGATCAGCGCGGTGACGCAATCCGCAGCGATTATTTATGGCAGCGTCTTGTTGATAGCTCATATATCAAGCGATATCAAGGAGTTTTTGGAAAATAAAAGCCAAATCGACAAACGCCAAGCAGTTTCGAAAGTTTTGCTTCGTGTCAAGGAAATGGGTGAGATTATCCAGTCTACGATCAAAGTGGCTTATTCGGTTTACTCGCTGGCCCAGCCCGCTTCGCATGTGTTGGACGCGATTATGCCTTTTTTTGGATTGGTCTTGTCCACCATCGAATTTGTCAGAAGAGCCTATCAACTGGCGAATGCGGTGAAGAATTATATCGCTATCTACAAAAGGCAAAAAGCTCTCATGGCTGAGTTGGATGACAATCCTGTATATGTGACTTTGATGGGGGAGAGAAGAAGCGTGCCCGGCGCAAGATTGGGAAAGATGAGACGAAGAGAAGGCTTCAACGCATTTTTGCAGGAAAAGCGTTTGTGGATGCCTCCTGTGATGGAAGAAGAATGCTTCAAGAAGATCAGAGAGCTAGACATGACCCAAGAGCTTTGCGTGATAAATAGAGAGAGAATAGGAAAAGAAACAGTGTTCGTCACAACAAATCTGATCAGGATCGCAGGAAATATTTCCATGTTGACCGGAGTAGGAGCGCATGTTGGTTTGGGATTGAAACTGGGAGCTTACGCTGCTGAGATTGGAACCATTGCGACAAATTTTGGAGTGAAAAACTTTAGAAGATTGGTAGGCTCGGAGATGTCGCCGGCGAATTTGCACAAGCATCGACAAGATTCTGTTTGGGCGATTTATGAGAAAGTGCTGGATTTTGACGGAAGTCTTGATCAAGCCAAAGCTATTGAAGTCTATGTCTCGTCATCCGGAGTGAGCATGAACAAAATTGTCAATGCGCCTACATTCAAGGAAAAAACAAAAACATTGTACTGGAGCATGAATGATCGTTTTTGGACAAGCTGATAATCAGTTTCTTGATTTTTAGAGTTTTTTAAAGTTACCATTGTGTTGAGCTCATCTATTTATTGCATACAACAAAATTTTCTTTGTCATTTTCGGATATTGATGTGATTGATTAGGATAAGTTAATCGGTTGATTGATAGTAACTTTGAGGAAAGGAGAAAGGATGAATTGTCAATGATATTGATCCATTTTCCTTGTGAAGTTTGTGGATCATAATCTAAAAATAAGATGAAAAGAAAGTTTTTGATCATGTTGTATTCGACTCAAGTCGTGTCAATTTCGCAGGCGCTGGCTTCGGGTAAGAATGTCGATGCGGTGGCGGATGTGTTGACTTGGGTTGTGTTGTTTGTCATTCCAGTAGTAGGTCTTACGGTGTTTTGGAAGTTGCATATATTTCCAGAGAAGGTGGCAGAACAAAGAAATCACCCGCAAAAAGATGCCATTCAAGCATTATGCATTTTATCATTGTTCATTGGAGGGATGTTGTGGCCTCTGGCTTTGGTATGGGCGTATTCCAAACCTTTTGATATCAAGTTGAAAGGCGGGAAGACGAATGATGAATTGAAAGAGATTGAAATTTAAAAAAGGAACTTATTGAGATTATCATTACTAAAAGAGGATTCATATGCTAGAGTTAGGATTATTGGTATATGCGGCGGTTTGTTGGTTGATTATTAAGAAGTACAAACTGTTGCCTTGGAATATGACGACTAAAGTGACAGTCTACACCATTCCGATAGTAGCGATTATAATTATCGTGTTGTTGATGAATGTTTTGACCCCGATTTCAAGCCATGTCAGAGTGGTGAATAGATCGGTTGAAATAGTGCCTCAAGTGAGAGGAAGAGTGGTAGGAATCCATGTGGCTCCCAATCAGCGAGTGGCAAAGGGAGATACATTGTTTCAAATAGATCCAACACCTTACAAATACAAGGTGAGTCAATTGAAGGCTACGCTGAACAGAGTGAGAGCGGAGCTTGAAAGTAGCAATTATCAATTGAAAGCTGCGAGAGAGAATACGGAATCAATAGAAATAAAGCTTGAATTGGCCAAGACAAGAACAGGCGAGTATAAAGCTTTGATGGATAAAGGGGCTGGCAACAAGTTTGATTTTGAGCGAAGCGAAAATGATGTGGAACATCTCAAAGCTCAACTTGCTTCCGCGAAAGCGACCGAAGCGAAGATAGCTTCAGTATTGACAGCTACTTATGAAGGAGATCAGGTAAGCATCGCCGAGTTGAAGGCGCAATTGGACAAGGCTGTCTGGGATTTGAGTCAAACGACAGTCATTGCGCCGAGAAATGGAATTATTAGAAACTTGCAGTTGAGAGAAGGAGCTATGGTAGTGGCGATGCCTTTCAAGTCAGCGATGACGCTTATAGAGGATGAGCAAGCTGTTGTAGCATTTTTTATGCACAACGAGTTGTTCAATATTCAAAATGGAGATGAGGTGGAAGTGTCTATAAAGACATTGCCGGGGCAAGTATTCAAAGGAGAGGTTGAGGATATCATTTGGGCCAATGGCCAAGGACAGTTGTCTTACTCAGGGTTATTGCCCAAAAGTTTGGAGAATCAGCCTGAAGGACAATATGCTGTCAAGTTTAAATTTCCCGAAGAAGTCGAGTCTTTTCCTGCGGGAGCTGTAGGCACAAGTGTGGTTTATGCCAGCACAGCAGAGCCTTTTTACATCATTAGAAAGGTGATGGTGAGAATCGATAGCAAGATCAATTATTTGGTGCCAAAGCTTCACTGATATGAAAAGAGCAAGACGAAATGCATGGGTGTTGATTGGGTTGGTACTGATCATGGTTATGCCATCATGCAGGACATTGAGTTTGAAAAAACAGCCTCAAGCTAAAGAACAAGCGAGAAAGTCAGTGTCTTTGCAAAAAGTGGAGATCCCGGACACTTGGATAATAGATCGTGAAGACGATGATTCAGCGGATGAATTTGCATGGGTGATGGAATTGAAGACGCCAAAACTAGACTCCTTGATGGATCAGTTGATCGCTCATAATGCGGATTTGCAAGCGAGCTATTCCAGAATGGAAATGATGGAAGCTGGTTTGAAAGTATCGAAATCCGAGTTGTTTCCTAAAGTCGGGTTTGCTGCCGCTGAGGGAACAGGCTTGTTCAAAGGCAAGTCGGCTGTGGATCAGTTTCTTTTTCAAGCGAGTTGGGAACCCGATCTATGGGGGAAATTGAGATATGAAGCGAAAAGCGCGGAGTCAGCTTATTTCTCTGCTCAACATAGCAATGAAAGACTGCTTCAAGTGCTTTTGGCTAGGCTTGTGAGAAATTGGCATACAGCTCAAGGGGTTAAAAACCAGCAAGAGGTCGTGGAGCAAATGCTGGATACGGCTTTGGATTTGAAAAGGTTGACTGAGCATCGTTTGGAAATAGGCATAGCGGATCCGACGGATTTGAATTTGCTGAATGCCGAGATCTCAAATTATTACAAGCAGATCGAGCAGATCGAGTTTACCTACGGACAGGTTCAGCGATCCATTGAAGTCTTGGTTGGAGAGTTTCCGGATGCTGATATTATGACAGATGCTTGGAATCTGAAGCTTAATCATAATATACCTGAGAATTTGTCGGCGAACTTGCTTGACAGCAGACCTGATATCATGGCTGCTCAGTTTGATGTGGAAAGGGCTTTTTATGATGAAGTGGTAGCTCAGAAGCTGCGATTGCCTTCTTTAAAGGTTTCAGCTCCCTTGGGTGTTGCGAATTCGGATGTTTTGGGCTTGAAAAGCTCGTTTAGCGATCCATTGTACGCGATCAACGGGGCCGTGAATTTGCCAGTCTTTTCCGGAGGAGCTTTGAAAGCGAATATAGAAGCGAAAAATGCTGTTCAAAAAGAAAGCGTGGCGAATTACTCCAAAGTAGTATTGAACGCCCTTGCTGAAGTGGAAAATTCCCTTAGCGCCAATTATTCTCTGAAGAAGAGAAGACTGCATACATTGCAAGCTATTGAGGACTTGAAAGAGATTGTGAAAATTTCGTCGGTGAAGTACGAGGTGGGGCAAACTGACATGCTTAGCCTGCATCAATATAGAATGAAATTGCTGAACGAGGAACTTAATTTGATCAATATTAATACAGAAGATGCCGTGCAAAGAATCAATTTATTTCTTTCATTGGGCGGCAATTTTGATGATTTGTAAGAAAGTTGGTTTGATTTATTGCTTAGTGTGTCGGAGGTCTTCGCTTATGCGGGGCCTCTTTTTTTATGGCTTAACTTCAAAAGCCATCTTGGTATATTCTTTTATTTGTTTCTATGAATTTTTACGTATCCTTTATGTTTAAAATATGAATCCAAAAAGTATAATTTGATGCGTTCTAATATTTATATTTTTATAAAAAACATAATTTAAAATATTTTTATTGGGTTTTGTTTTTTGCTTTATTGTGCTCTGTAAATAACTGGGCACTTTTTAATTCATTTTTAATTTTAAGCAATTTCACCCATGAAAATCAACATTCCTGAACAATTCCTACCACATACTACAGCCAATCCGAATAGCTTGGTGACCACGTATAACACTAATGTGCTTTATCCTAAATTAGGACCTTTGGCAGTGAGCAGACACATAAGAGTAATTGCTCGCATATTGAAGGATTATGCCGCGGCGGCTTCGTTGTTGGGCAAAGAAAGAGATTACAGAATATCATTCAAGACGCCTGTCAAAGTAATAAAGCAACCGGATGAATGGATAAAAGACAAAATTGTTTTCAAGCCATTGCTCGAAGTTGACGACCCTTACATGAAGAATTTCATAGCGGACTTGGCTGAGTTTAGAGATCCTGTGGTGGCAGCGGAAGTAATAGGCGACAAAGTGAAGGGAAGCCAAAATGATCCGAAAGTCGGAGGGAATGTGATGATCGAAACACCTGTATTGAGGCCGGGAATGATTAATGATGGAGCGACTGTGATCAATAATTTGAGAGCGGTAAGCGACACGATGCTTGGAGGGGTAAGCGTATCCAACAGAAGGTTGACTGCGACAGCGATCAAGCCTGAAACATTGATTACTGTTGATCCTGAGATACTGAAAAAGTTGTCGGAGAAGTCGACTAGCGATGCGGATAAAAAATCGATTCTAGAACGAGCGATGACTCAAAAGAAGGCTTATATGCTTGGAAATATCATGCATGGATTGTCTCAAACCAATCTTGTTGTGGAGGATATGACCAAGATTGGTTTGTTGAAGACAGAGGGACAGTTGGTGAGCAATACTTTGATTTCTTCCAAAAACTATTTGGATACACTGGCGACGAAGTTGTCTGAAAAGCTTAGAGTGGATCCAACTAGATTGACGGTAATTGGGAGTTTGATAGATCAAGCATTCGAATACCTTAAGGCTTTGGGCATGCAGTCCAATGATATGATCAGAAGGTATGAGTCCAACAGAACTTTTAGAGCTCGTGTCCAAAAATATGTATTGTCGAAGATGGATACGACTAAGCCGATCGATAACAAGTTAACGCCACTACCGGATGATAGTTCTATAACGAAAAGCAGAGAGTGGGCGTTTCAAAGGGTGGAAACATTGACTTTGAATTTGCAGAAACCAGTGTTGAGAGGTCCTTTTAGCGCGGAAACAGTGGCTCCGAATAGCGAGCTGACAATTTCTGAAAGCTTCACTAGCGAAAGTTTCCAGCTTTCCGAATCCGCATCGCGCAGCGCGAATAGCCAAAGCGTGGAAAATGGAGTGTTTTCATCGGTTAAGTTCAAGGCGGCTTTGAACAACATGACGGAAAGCGGCATTACCGACGAAAATTCATTTAGCAAGGATAGCACTTTGTTCAATACATTGAGAGAAAGAAGAAGAGATTCTATCAATAAGACCTTGACGAACATATCCAATGAAAATGAAAACAAGGATATCAGAGGTTCAAGAATTGTAACTTCGACATCAAGAAGCTATACAACAAGAGGCAAGGATGAGAATCACGCGACTACAGAACTGTCATTTCAGGTGACGACTCCGGTAGATGTAAAGGTGAAGCTGGAAGATGTGAATTTGGTATGGGCTCCGCAAGTTGCTTCGCCGTTTTTGGAGCTTCATAGAAATATCAGAAGACAATATGTGTTGGACCGTAGGGATTATATTACTCAAAATTATGTTGTGGATCCAATGAGACCTGCTGAAGTGTATGAGACGCAGACGATCAAGAAGGAATTGGGCATAAGAGGTAGAAATAGATACCAGTCGAGAAGCTTTGAATTTCCTATTGACGCTAAATATCATACCGAAGGTTGGGAGCTGGACTTGGCGGCGACTACGATTGATTTTAGAAATGGAAATAGCGGTGATTACAATTGGGACGAGCGTGGCAATTGGGATGATTTGGAAAATCATGACACAAGCTTTAAATCTATTTATCAGGAGGGGAATATGATCAAAGGTGAAGCAGTGCTTGAGACAACAGATCCTGAGTATTTCAACAGAGGTTTTTTTGTATTCAAGTTTTCGATGAGAAGAATGACTGAAAACAGCAAGGCGGAACTTAAAGAGTATGCGAATCAAAAACAAGCGGCGGAAGCGGAAAGAAGAGCGGTGCATTCCAGAGCGAATCAATACGCACGATTGAAAAGACAGGAACTGATTCAGAGATATGAAAATGGTCTTGATCTTCAAGAGGAAGCTTTTAACGCTTTGATTTCTCAAGTGTTCCAAGGAGAGAATGAAGAGCATTATGGTTACTATAAGGAAATCATCAGGTCCAGCATCAACTGGGAAGAAGCTGCGATGCATTTTGAGACGAATACGGCAAAGCAAGTGCCTTTTGCCGAGTATGGAAGAATGCATTTTATGAATGCGGAAGGAATAAGATTCATATTGCCGGTGATTCGCGGTGCGGAAGCGGCATTTTATGAAGCCATAGGCCAGAATGGCAGTGATTATTACAAAAAGTCGACGCAAAAAGTCATGCAGTATACCAATGCCTACAGAGACAGAGTCGAAGAATTGAAAGTGATAGATCCTGAAGCTTTGGTTTTGGATGAGTATTCGAGAGAAGTGGTGATTGGCAAGCATCTTGAAGCGGTGGTTTCAGAGCATTCTTTCACTGTTGAATAATATAGCGCATGGCTAAAAAGATAACATATCCGGTGGCTCTTCATGATATTGCGATCATGGGGAAGCCTTCGGCTTGGACAAGGTCTTGGGTGATTAAACCATTGTCTTCGGGGTATTATTCCTTGTTGGTTTTTCCCGAAGGCTTGGTCTCCATGGATACTGTCTTCAGAAATGATTTTGAGGCGGCAGCCGGAGAGCAAGCTCCATACAGATATGAATTTACCGTACCTGAAGTGTATAGGGGATTCAAGTCTTGGAAATGGATGGCGATAAAGTGGAATGACTCGCTGGATGAAGGTATGCTTGAAAGCGGCGAGCTTAAAAAGCCGGCGTTGTCGGAATTGTTGCTGAATCAGAGAGGGAGTATTTCCGGGAATTTTGAGCTTCAGCTTGATAACTCCAAGCCGAAGGTAGTCGCTTGGTCATGCAATCAGCCATTTGCTGACGGAGAGAATGGAGAAGCGATATTGAATACGCATACGGAAGAAATTTTCGAATGGTATCGAAAACATGTGCAGGCTTATCATCCGGATAATATATGGGCTTTGGGCGACACAGCGTATTCTGACGGTTGTTCATCGACTAATTTTATTGAGGCTTATTATGACAATACGCCTTCTCTTGGTTCTGAAAGAGGTAAATTGGAATTAGCGAGAGCTTACCGAAGAATGTATAGAGCGCATTGGAGCTTTGCTCCCTTGCAGGAAACGATGAGAAATTACCCTCACATTTGCGTGTGGGATGACCACGAGATTCGGGATGGTTGGGGTAGTGAAGCCAATGATTTTGAAAAAGGCAATCGAGCGATATTGGAGCAGGCGCAGAAAGTGGCCAATGAGTACATTCTTAACAATGGACCAAGGGTAAGAAAACCTTCCAATAAAACGGGAACTGACTCAGAGCCGGATGCGCACCAAGCTTATATAGATGGCCAAATGGCGGTATTCGTATTTGATGGCAGAAGCAGTCGAAAATATGAAGATCCGACCGGCAAGGTGATTTCCGAGGAGCAGCTTGGCGATTTCGAAAGCTTTTGCGAAGAAGCGTCAAGAAACAAAAGAGTCAAGTTTTTGATCATGGGTTGCGCTGTTCCGTTCATTAATCTTAAGGACTTTATTGAAAAAGCGGCTTCAAAATCTCCCAAGCCTGTTACTGATCTTGCCGCAGGTATCAGGGATGATGTTAGGGACAGTTGGTTGTCGCCCGGCAATGTCGAGCAATTCAAACGATTGCTGAATGTGTTGAGAAAGTTTCATAGGCAAAGTCCAAGCGTTCAGATCGTCAATGTGTCCGGAGATATACATGTGGCTAACTTATTCGCTTTTCAGCCAATGGGGTTTTCAAGAGCGCTCTACCAAGTGACGACTTCAGCGCTTACCAACAGAGAGCATCCAAGCGAGATGCTCAACGAGTTGGTGCAGGTGGGAACAGAGACTTTTTCTGAAGAGCTGGGCTTGGTAACGAGAATATGGCCGACAATCAGCGATCCGAATTTCTTGACCATCGAGCCTGAAGGAGAGAATCTGAAATTGGTGTTGAAAGTATTTGATACCGAACTGGAGGAAGGAGCTCCTCGAGAAATGGAAAGCTTGAAGGATCAAACTTATTTTGTAGGCATGCACAGGCATGCATTCAGCCATTTGGTTTGATTTTATCAAAAGTATGAGAAACCTGCCAAGGCGGGTTTCTTTTTTCTTTTCATTGGCTTAAATTTAGCATTGACGAGAGTATTGTTTTTAAGCATATGACAAGAAAATATGAATTCAACATTTGAATGGATAAGAAAAGGGGAGATAAGCGATTTGTCCAGAATATATGATTCTGTGCAAGCGATCAAAGCAGAGATGGCCAAGCTTGATGTTGTCCAGTGGCCGCAGGACAGAGACTACCCTTCAGAGGATATGATCAAAGCGGATTTGGAAGCGGGGGATTATCTGGTATGGGAAGAAAATGGAATTCATAAAGGCTCTTTCGTGCTGAATGAGAAGACTACCGAGCCTTACAAGGATATTGACTGGAAAGGCAAGGATTTTTTAGCGGTTCACCGTTTGGTAAGTCTGCCTGAGTTTCGGGAAGAAAAAATAGCCCTGAAGATGATGAAGTATGCCGAGCAAGTTGGCAAGAATCACGGTAAGGATAGTCTTGTTTTGGATACTTATTGCGAAAATGAGCGAGCGAATAGATTTTATCAAAAGCTTGGCTATGAATATCGTGGGCAAATTAATTTGCCTTGGATGCCTCTTAAATATAATTGCTATGAATTGATGCTGGCATAGAAAGAAAAGAGGCTCTAAAGCCTCTTCGTATTTAGTTTTCTTTTTCTAATAAATATCCGCTTATATCGTGTAATTCATCTTGATTATTAGTTTTTTTGATTTTAAGCCTTTTTAGCACTAATTGATAATTACTTGTTGAACTATCTTGGCCATGAGGATAAATGGTCATTTTGGGGCTTGGCAAAGTACTGTTTGTGTCGGGTAAATTTGAAACTAGCTTTTTCAAATCGAAATTTAGTGTATCATGTTTTTTGATGATTGACATCGACATATCTTTTTTGACTATTAGTTTTTCCTCAGTCTTTACTTGTAGTGTTTTTGTATAAACAGAATCCATGTGCCAAAAAGAATTATTAAAAGAGTATAGCCAATCATAACCCTTGATGTGTACAATATTGTTGACTAGATTAGAAGTATAATTCACAAATTTGTATTTGTCAAAATCATTGTATTTTCTCCATGTTTCAATGCCCATTGTTTTCAAATAAATCATATCAGCATTGTAGTACCTCCTTTTTCGTTTTGCTTGGCCTATTTTGATCAGAGAATCCATGTTTTGCTTGAAATATGGGCTGAGTTGTGAGTAGCCATGAAAGTCGTCTAAGTAGTCCATGATGCTTATTACTTCATTGTGAAGCGAATCACTTAGTTTGCCTTCGTTTTTGTATGAAAAATCAGGGCTGTAAAAATCAGGGAGGCTGTCTTGAACCCATATGGTCTCGTTTTGAATTTTTCCATTTTCAATAATTCCGTTTTGCTCCAATATGCTTATTAGTCTTTTGCTTTGCGATTTCTCTCCCATATTGAACATGCTCCAAGGGCCAAATACTGATAGAATCAAAATAAAGGCAAGGGTTTGTGGTATGGCTTTGATGTTTTTGCCTCCGAAGATGAAGTATCCGGCGATGATGCTTAGCCATATGCCTAAACCGAAAATAGCATAGCGATTTACAGTGATTCCATATTCATTAAGCCGTATGCTTATGGATATAAAAAGCAAAGCAATCAGTGGAACCAAAATGAAGTAATAGACTCTGGAAAATTTGTTAATCCAAGCGTTCTCTTTTGATTTGCCGTAGGGATAGATCAGCAACAAAGTCAACGTGCCTAATATCGCTATTGTCAAGATCATATAGGAAACAATTCCTTTTGGCCAGTGCCAAGTGATGATTATTTTTGCCCCATAAGCATAGAGAACGATTAAGTAAATACTCAATAAAGGCAAGAGTATATATTGGGAAAATATCTTCAGGCTTTTAGGGTATGCGTCGATTTCTTCTAATTTTTGAAAATCTTTTGGTATGCCGGAAATGAAGAACCAAGTATTGAATATTCCTATCGTAAATATCCAGAAGTCCATGAACAGCTTGTCATGTATGTCGATATTGAAAAGCTGGTCCAAGGCGAATAATAAGAAAACAATGCCCAAGTAGATGACTACAGAAAATAGCAGGGAAGTGCAAAGTCTGATAAAAAGCGTTTTGTTGTAATTCCAAAAACCATTGACTTCGCCCTTATTGTAGTAAGGAATAAACGATACGAGCAGATGAGCAATGACATTGAAAACACCATAGCGTATATAAGGTATTGAAATATTAGAGACGGTTTCTGGATTTGGCAAGCTAAGGTAAGTTGCAGCTACAAATAAGAAGGCAGCGCCAAACACTATGATTTTGCTTTTTTTGGAAAAAGACTCCTTTTCAGATAGTACTTGGGCGCAAAAGAAAGTAGGAATTGCCAAAGCTAGCGTTAGCATGAGATTAACCAGAGGAAAGATATTGTCTATGGACCTTTCATTTTCTACTAAATAAATGGCAATCGCTGAGCCTATGAAGGCACTTGCTAAAGATAAGGGAAACCTTGATGCGGACTTCAAGGCTTGCTCCTTTAGGTAATTCAATGAAGGGATTTTCATGTTAAAAAGCGGTTTGTTTAATCTAATGTAAGCAAAAAGCAAGAATAGAAGTAGTCTTATTTGTTTTTTGATATTTCCGTGTTTTGAATTTCTTTTTCACCAAGACTTTAATTTTTTTTCATTGTCGTTTAATGGTTTTTAAGTGTCGTTTATGAGTTGTTTTTTGTTGTTTATATGTTTTGTTAAGCCAATGTTAACCTCTAACTTGCTGATTTACAGCGATAGCGTTTTAGGTAGTCCTTAATTATCCTTTTTATAATGAATAGCTTCATATTAAAGATAATATATGCATAAATGTAGGTTAAGAATCGAGTAAAAAGTGTTTCCTACATTTACTTTCGAAATACGAAGAGGTACAGGAATGAGGAATATTGGAGTTACTTTTATTTTACTGTTTTGTTGTTTGACAAATGCATTTAGCCAAGGGGTTAAAGGAAAAGTTTTTGACGATGAAGGGGAGCCATTGATAGGGGCTACCGTGAGAATTGAAAATACGACGATAGGAGAGAGCACGGGATTGGATGGAAGCTTTCAGTTGAAGTTGTCTTCCAATGCGAAATACAGAGTGATCGCTAGCTATGTGAGCTATGAAGATAAAGTGCTCGAAGTGGATGTGAATGGAAGCTGGGAAGAGGTGAATTTTGTATTGAGCAGCTCTTTGCAGCAACTTGATGAAATCGTAGTCACTGCCAATCAGGATAGAAGCACAGACATGAGCGCTCGAAAGACAGAGAAAATGGCTCCTAGAGTGATGTCTGTGGTATCAGCCAAGACAATCGAATTATCTCCCGATCTTAATGTGGCGAATGTCGTCCAAAGGGTATCGGGTGTTTCCTTGGAGAGAAACAATTCCGGCGATGGCCAATTCGCAATCGTAAGAGGTATGGACAAGCGTTATAACTATACTTTGGTGAATGGTGTGAAAATACCATCTCCTGATAATAAAAACCGTTATGTTCCTTTGGATTTATTCCCTTCTGATTTATTGGATAGATTGGAAGTTACCAAAGCATTGACGCCTGATATGGAAGGGGATGCCGTCGGAGGTGTGATTAACATGGAGATGAAAGACGCTCCCGAGCAGTATTCAGGCCAATTCAATCTGGCGTTGGGTTACAATACTTTGATGAACAATCAGGATTTTCTGACATGGGACAAGTCTGGAAATATGGTCCAGCCTCCTTCTTGGAAACATGGTGGCGGTCATAGCGCGACTGTAGGGAAAGATTTTGGTTTCAACCATTTGGTGCTTGACAGAATAAATTTAGCGCCAAACACAGTGCTTGGAGGTTCCATAGGGAATAGGTTTTTGGACAATAAGCTTGGAGTGATATTGGCGGGAAGCTACCAGCAAACATACAGAGGTTCTGAGAGTGTGTTTTTCCAAGCAGCCATGTCTCCAAACGCTTCTGGGAGAACAGAGCTTCAAAATATGGAAGAGAGAACCTATTCTCAAATACAAAAGCGAGCTGGAGTGCACTCGAAGATCGATTATAGAATTAATCCGAATCATAATATCAGTTTGTATAACGCATTTGTCTACTTGCAAAATGATCAGGTAAGAGACGTGTTGAGAACGAGAGTATGGGGTTCTTACGATCCAATCAATGGCAACGCAGGTGAAATGTCTGCGATAACAAGGTATCGAATTACACGCCAGCAGATTTTGACTTCGACGCTTAAAGGTGATCATAAGTTGAACAACTGGTTGAAGGCTGATTGGGCGGGAGTTTACTCTTTTGCCAAGAATCAAATTCCTGACAATACCAGATTTTCAAGAAACTTATCGATGGAGAATTGGGAATACACCCCTGAAAGAATAGCCGGAAGAAGTTCTTTGAGAAGACAATGGGATGAAAATGAGGATAGAGACGTGCAAATGTACGGTAACTTCATTATGACGCCGGATTTGAATTTTGCTACCGAGTCAGAGTTTAAAGTAGGAGGAATGATGAGGCTTAAGAATCGAACCAACGACTATGAGCGATACACATTCAATGCATCCAATGGCCGAACGATGGTGAAAGGTGTTGATTGGCATGATATCTCAGATGTGGATTGGGTGATTGAAACGCCTTTGGGATCCAGTCCGGCATTGAACAAGTATGAGGCGCATGAAGATATTTACGCTGCTTACGCTCAGTTTAGATTCTTGTTTGAGGATAAGTTTCAAGTATTGGGTGGGGTGCGTATGGAGCATACAAGCACGGGATACACGATGTTGGACCCAAGCAACCCGGTAGTGGAGCAAGGTATCGCAAGCAAGGATTATAACTACACGGACATCTTGCCAAGTTTGCATTTGAAATACAATATCAATCCGAAATCAAGTTTGAGATCATCATATTTCGCGTCAGTCATCAGACCGGGTTTTGCCGAATTTGTGCCGATAGTCAATGGTGATACGGAGACGGATTATTTGGAATCGGGCAACCCGTTTGTGGAAAGAACTCATGCGCATAACTTTGATTTAAGGTACGAGCTTTTTCCGTCGGGTATGGACAAATTCATGATTGGAGGTTTTTACAAGAGAATTATCAATCCAATAGAGTATGTGCTGAACCTTTCTCGTGGCGAGATTTTGCCTGAAAACCTTGGAGATGCGACGAACATAGGTTTGGAAGTTGATGTTATCAAATACTTCAATAAGATCGGATTCAGCGCCAATTATACTTTTACTCATTCGGAAATCACTTCAGACAAGACCATAGTGGAGCGTCAAGATCCAAGCGATCCAAACTCTGATATTACCGCTCGCACAGTGAGAGAAACGAGGTCCTTGCAAGGTCAAGCGGCGCATATCGCAAACATATCCTTATTGTACAAGGATATGGACACAGGATGGAATGCTCAGATCGCCAGCGTATTCACAGGCGACAGAATACATGAAGTGTCGGCATATTACCAAAATGATATTTGGCAAAAAGGCTTCTGGCAATTGGACGTGTCGGTAGAGAAGGAAATGAAAAACGGGTTAACGGTTTACTTGAAAGCGAACAACTTGCTGGACAATGCCTACGAATTGGAAATTCGCCAGCCATTAAGCAATAGCGAAGCGCTTACACCGTACCAAGGCAATACAGGAGATAATATCTTGGTGAGAAGAGACTTGTATGGAAGACAATTCTTGCTGGGAATGAAATACAATTTTTAAGACAAAATTAACCAATAAATACCTAATCACTTAATTACAATGAAAGCTAGTAATCTTTTTAAGAATTTCGCAGCCAAGGCGCTGTTGATGCTGATGGCTATCGCGTTTGTTTCTTGCTCGGACGATACCAATGAAGGCAATGGAGGAGACAACGGAGGCGGGGGAGACCAAGATATCCCAGAAGGCGCGATTCCTATTGGAGGGGTTGTGGACCAAGATTTGACATTGGAATCAGGAAATGTGTACTGGTTAGGCGAAAACTTGATCGTGACGGAAGGCCATGATTTGAATGTGGAGCCGGGTGTTACAGTAATCGCTGATCCGACAAATGTGCCTGAAATTGTTGCAAGAGGTAATTTTTACGCTTGGGGTACTCAAGAAGAGCCAATTTTATTTACTGTGCCTGATGAGTTCAAAACAGACAACAACATTTATGGAGCTGTATGGGGCGGTATCATGGGAGGTGAAACTACCGAAGAAATGGCGATGACTTATGTGACAGTCGAGTATTCAGGAGGCCCGGCGAATGCGAACTCTGAAGCTGTGAGATTAGGGAAATTGGATGTGGGTGAATTGCTTTATTCAGTATTTTTCAATAACAACCAAGGAAAGCTTTACATGGAGAATTCTACAGTTGCCCATTCTGGAGGTGACGCTATCTATGTGGAAAGAGGACAAGTGGAATTGTTTCACAATGTAGTAGCTTATACGGGAGTGACTGAGGATGAGGCTTTCAATTTCAAGCAAGGAACGACAGGCGATTGCGCATTCAACTTGATGTATTCTATCGCTACTAATGGAATTAAAATAGGTTTCTCCAAGCCTATCGAAGGCGACCCGCAGACAAATGTGAACATGTACAATAATACGATGGCTTTCTGTGGGTGGAGAAGAGATGGCGAAAGAGGCGGATCAATTAATATTGAAAAAGGCGCTAGAGGAAAGATCTTCAACAACTTGGTAGTGAATGGCAAGTACGGAACGAAAGTGGATGCTTCTAGTGATTTGAACAACACTTGGGTTGGGCACAACTACTACTATGGTGAAGTGGATGATTCTAAGAGCACTGGATATGTGCCTCATCATGGTATCTTGCCTAACAGGGAAGAGCCAACAGCTGGAGATGAAATGTTCTGGGAAGTATTCAACGCAGCATGCAATGTGTTTGATGGACAGGATATCCTTGGAAGAGACGATGTTGAAGATCCTTTGTTTGTAAACTTTGATGTGGACCACCCGACAAATCCAAATGGCGAGCCTTCTTTGGAGTTGGATTATAAAACGTTGGATTTTAGCTTGAGATCAGACTCTCCGGCAGCTAATATTGGAACTACAGACATTGAACCGAATGCAGTTTTCACTGAAATCGGAGGAAAGACAATTACCATCCCTTCTCCTGCGGAGTACGCTGGCGCTTATGCTCCAAAGTAGAATGTAATTAAAAAGTAGGGAAAATTTTTTGATGGTTGCGCGACCTGTGATGGGTCGCGCATTTTTTGTTGAAAGAAGTCAGGAGAGTTAAGACTTGAATAAGTTTTTGCACTTGTCCGCCCATTTTTCCCAAATGAATTCGATACGAGTCGTTCGTCTTGTGGAGGCATTGGCCAAGTCCATTGGTTGATAATAAGTCCATTTTTGGTCGCTTTCGGCATTGGCTCTGGTGATTCGATTCCAGCTTTTGATAGCATGAAGCGTGCCTTTGAAGGTCCAGCTTTGTCGTTGAATATTCCAGTTGTCGGGAGCCAATTTTCTAGCTGCATCAAAGTGCTGCTCCGCTTCTTGCTTATGACCGATTTGAAGCAAGTGAAGTCCCAGCTTGAAATGCGCTAAAGCTTTGAAGTCCTCTGCGTTTTGCATTCTCGTGTTGAGAGATAGTTTTTCTTGGCTTTGCTTGATATCATCGGTGAGCCCGAATTTTACCCACTTTTTAGTTGCATCCCCGAATGCGTTGCTGCCGAATTTAGTTGTTGATACCAAATTTTTAATTTCATGTTCTTGAGCATAAGCTGCTTCGTTTACTCGGACGATTTTTCCATTTTCATCTATCCAAGCCCCTGTAGGCACATTTACCCAGCCGAACAAGGAGCTGATCTTGTGGCTTGGGTCGACGATGCATTTGAAGGTGGCTTTGGCATCGACAAACCACTTTCGCGCGACTTCTTCGCCTTGCGAATCCTGCGCTACGCAAATGATTTCGAAATTGGGGTCGTTCAATTCTTCATAGATCTTTTGCCAAGACTTAAGGTCAAATCTGCAACCGCACCAAGTCGCCCAAGTGACAATGAGAACTTTTTTGCCTTTGAGCTTTGACAAGGTTACCGTTTCGCCATGAATATCCAACATGGAAAAGTCGGGAGCAAGGTTTGATTCCAGCATTTTGCTTCTGCGTTCAGGAAGAATTCCAAGGCTCCAAATGGACTTGTCTTTGTTGTTCACGCAAGCTTGGCCAAGGTATTGGGAAATAGCGGACACATTGATCCATTTTTCATTGTCAATGGATTGCGTCCAGCCTTGTTGATGTGCGGGTATGCAAATATCCAATTCCGGGTAACATATCCCGCTGGATTTTAATTCGTAGCCAGTGGAAGCTTTCAATTCGCTTTCCTTAATCCATAATTTTCCATCTGAAAGCTTGGACGCTTCAACACTTGTCTTGTTGTCGTTGGCGAGAATAGTCGCGAATGTCGTTTTCATAGTTCTGAGATGTTTATAACGGGGCCGCGTTGTGATTGATGATGCAAAGGTAGGCTATGAAAGTGTGAAGAAATTTAACCTATGTTAAAAATGATATTATCATTCGTAAGATCTTTTGCCAAGACAAGATTTAGACTCTGTCAATGTTGTGATCGTATTCGACTCAAGCTTTGTTGCGTGATGCCCAAATAGCTGGCGATATGACCAAGATTGACTCTTTGGAGAATATCCGGATGCGTTTCAAGTAGTTTGTCATATCTTTCTTTCGCGCTGCGGATTTGTATGTCCACCAATCGATCAGCGATATTTATCGCCGCGTCTATCAAGTAGTCTTGCAAGAATCGATTGAATTCTGGGCTTTCTGACTGTATTCGCTCAAGAATTTTTTTATTGAGCATTATAATCTCGCAGTCTTCCAAAGCTTGGATGCCATAATGCGAGGGCTCTTCTTTTATCAAACTGGAAAGTATGGTTAGACTGTCGCCTTCGCTGGAAAACCAATGCGATATGTTGTTCCCTTTTTGATCATAATAAAATGTTCTCAATATGCCTTTGTTGATAAAATATACATGCCTGCATATTTTGTTAGTTTCCAATAGCATTTCGTTTTTATTGACAATGGCTTTCTCTCCATTTTTCAATAAGATGTCTAGCGCTTTTGCATTAATATTGTCCATTTTATTATATCAGTAATAAACGATGGTATTGAGTGTTTCACGCATGAACTAGAAAGAAGGTTTGTTGCAAAGGCATTTATCTTATCCATTGAGAGGGCTCCTTATTGAGTTCCCGGATGGTGTTGAAGACATCATGAGCAATCAGTGGAAGTTCTTTGATATCGCGAGTGAATTGTATTCTTCTTAATTCCAGTACAGGCGCGGGAATACGCCAATCTCCAAGCCTGTCGTATTTGTACCAAGCGCCCATAGTTTCGAATTGTCGGCCTTGATTCCTTTTGCCGGGGTAGTCGTCTTGGGTCATCATATCTCTGCCAAGAGCTATATTACGTACCCAAGCGGCTCGGTTTAGTCCATTGATTTCATGGCAGGAAGCGGTTGGCTGTCCTTGGCGAATGCCTTTTTGGAATACTTGCTGATGCATCTCCATTTTAGTTCCGCAGGGAGGCGAAAAATTAACATGTTCGAATAGTTTGACAAATAGCTCTCCGTCATTTTCGCTGAACATGAATACTTCTTCAGGAGGCATCAGCTTGAATGTCATGGCAAAGTCTGTTCTGGCCATGATGGGGAAGTAGCTTTTGGGATAGCTTTGAAAATTTACCATAGGGCACTCAAGGTAATGAATCATGTAAGCGAATAGGTTTTTCAGTTCTTCGCTGGGCTCCCAGTTCGGCTCGGAGATGTGCTTTTTCTTGAAGCTTTCCAAAGCTTTCAATGCTTTGGGAAAGGCAGAGGTCATGGAGTCTTTTTCTTGATAAGCCGGAGGATCATGCACATCGGCTATTCGAGTGAATCGACTATGGGCTTTTTGACTTGGAGAATGATTGCCGGATATTTCCATAAGGTTGCTCATCTTGGTGAGATGGACGCCGACAGTCGCTTGAGGGTGGAGATCAGGCACGTTTTCAGCATCGATCATCGTGAATGGCTTTCTTAGATCTCCTGCGTATTCATAGTGTCTTAGGTCATTAAGGCTATTTGGATGCTTTTGAGCATCTTGATGCATATGATCCACGAGTTCGACGATGCTTTGAAAGGTTCTTTGTAGCTTTTGTTCTCCATCGTCTGTTTCTTGAAACGCATCGGTGACGAATTCAGGAACTGATTCCGATGAGGGGCGGTCGGCGGTAAGCTCATAACCTTTGCTTTTCATTAGGACATCTCTTGCATTGTGGGGCTTTCTATAACTTATGCCTCTTCTCAATAGTCCTTCGAAAAAGGATTGATCGTCGCGAGGTTTCCAGGTTCTCCAATTTTTAACTTCCACCTCGAATCCCACGGCTCTTTGCACTACGCCTTTAGCTTGGCTTGAACTTGTTCGTTTTTTCTTTTGAAAAGGCTGTCGAGATTCGTACATGGATTGCTTAGGTGCTTATCTAAAATAAACGATCCATGCTTATTTTGTTCTGTCAATGGCTTTTTACCTTTAATAGCTCACCATTTGAAAAGTGAAATATTAATATTAATGTCACATTTACGTGTTTATTTTTATGGATGCCTGGCTTCCATTTAGGCATGTTTTTCACTTTTTCATAGCAAGATTTATTTATATCATTTGAAATGCCATAAAGTATGTTAGGATTTGTGACCTTGCCTTTTTTGTCAATAGTCAAGTTGATAAATACTCTGCCATGATGTTCGTGATATTTCTTATTTAACTTTAATTTTTTTGAAAAATATTCTGTTAAGTCATTATCATAAACTCTTAATTTTGGTTTGGAATCCACATGACAGAATAAAATATTTCCGCTTGAAGTACATTCAATGCCTCCATTTCCATCAAGATAACAAGCGTTATTCATGCTTTTTTTTGAAAAGCAAGCAGTAAAAATTAGTATAATAACGATGATGAAAAATTGCTTGAAAAAAATCATGACAAACAAGTGCTAGTTGAAAAAATATGCTATTGGTCTAAAGATTGAGTTTGGTGGATTGTGATCTTATTTTTTGAATTTTTCCATCCGCCGAACTTGTGCATTTCGACGGATGAATATATTAGTTTTTTTGGAAAATTGAAAGGTGAATCTCTTCGCCCATTTCGGCTTCCAGATTTTTTGTTTGCTCGATGAGTTTCAATCCATGTCCTTCAAATGATTTGATATACTCGTAATTCAATAACCAAGGAGGTCCGTTTTCGTAACTTCTTTCTTCTTTTCGTATTTCTGTGATCACAACCAGCTTTCCTTGTTCAGCGACAAAGTCCGAAATATTGCCAATCAATGTTTTCTCATACTTGGGAGGAAGCGCTTGGATAGTGAAAATCTCCAAGACAAAGTCGAATCGGTGTTTCCAAGCAGGAACGCCTTGAATCAAGTCTGCCTGAACAAATTCAACCTTGGATTGCGGAAATCTTTTTTTGCAAAGCTCAATAGCGCTTTCGGAAACATCAAATGCCGTCACTTCAAATCCATGAGATTCAAGCTCAATGGAGTCGTCTCCCATTCCGCAACCAATGACAAGCGCTTTTTTCCCTTGTCCATCAAGAGGGTATTTGTCTATCCAATCTTTGAAGAAAGGATGCGGAGCCATATTGGCCCAAGGAACACCTTCGCCTTCTTGGTTGGAGTTGGAATAAAGCGTTTCAAACCAATCATTCGGTTTATCTTCCTTCACGCCTAATTTATTTTTTGTATTCTCGTCCATCTATAACTTTATGATTCAGTTTGCATATTGATTCTAAACAAGCATATACGGCAGTTGGGGCAATTCAGTTTGGGTGTATTTAAATACTGTCCTTGTTTTGGCGGATGATGGAAGTCCATTTTTGAGCAAGTTCAAGCGCTTTTTTATCATTATTTTTTTCAGCGTATTCGGTGATTTTTTCAGTCCAAATTTGTATTGTTCCAGAGTTCAAGTATTTATAATATTTGCTTACTAAGCAGTCGGCTTCTCTTACAAATTTGCCTAGATCAGGATTCTCACTAAAAATCGTTAGCAATAAGCTTTTGAAAGTCAATGCTACTTTAGCCATTTCAATATCGGAGTTGTTAATGTTATCCTGAATTTTTTGATCGATAGGATTAAGATCATACAATCCACCTATTGAGTCAAAATAGACATCAAAAAGCTTAGTATTTACGTCGAATTCTCCATGTTTTTTCTTATACAGGTTTATGTTGTTGATTAAATGGCAGAATGGAATCGAGTGTTGATCTGTGATGTAATTGCAAGTAAGTTCCCAATTTTGAGAAGAGCTTAACAGGTCAGAAGGTTGAGTATTATAATATCCTTTAAGGATTTCCTTTGCTTCTAGAGAATGAGGATTGATGCTTCGTAGATAATTTGTTATAAGTCCATAATCAAGTTCTCCATTTCGAATTCTCTTTTTCCAACTCATAAAATTATCATTTTCGCTGAGTGCTTGATTTCCAAGTTCTATGAAACTGTCAATGTCGTGGTAGCCAATTGCTTTGTGAATGATTTTTCCATTGAAGTTCAGGATAAGAAAATGGGGAAAGGAATTGATCTCGTAATCTTTTAGCACTTTACATTTCTTAATGTTCTTCAGGTTCACATGCACCTTGGCTAAGATGAATTTGTCTTCATAAAATGTATTAATGCTATCGTTTGGGAGTATATATTTTTCCATTTTTTTACAAGGACCGCAAAAAGAGCTGGAAAAATAAATGAATATTAGCTTGTTTTCAGATTTCGCCTTCGTTTTGAGTTCTTGAAACAATTTTTCATTAATTGTTATGTCATTAAAATCAATTGCAAAAGTGTAATCTGCGAAAGCGAATAGTAGTATAAAAATGAAGGACAAGTATTTTTTCATTTGAGTCATAGCTTTATTTATGATGAATATTTCTAAGTATGATACTCTATTGAATGAAAAATAGATTTGAAAGTGAATTTTAAGATAATATAGGTTTAATTGTCCTTGAGTCAAAAAGAATTTGATTAAGATTTATTGATTCAAAATGCATCATTTTTTAGAGGCTTCGTCTTTGGGGGTGAAGTCACTAAAAATATGAAATGATGAAAAGCATTAATAAATTACCAGTAGCTATCATTGGCGCCGGGCCGGTTGGTTTGGCTGCGGCTGCACACTTGGCTAAGAATAATATGCCTTTTATGCTATTTGAGGCAGGTAATTCAGTGGGAACGAATTTCCTTTCTTGGGGGCATGTGAGAGTTTTTTCTCCTTGGAAATACAATATTGACAAAGTAGCAAGAGAATTGTTGTTGGCAAATGGATGGAAAGCGCCTGAAGATGATCATATCGCAAGCGGAAAAGAAATCGTAAATGAGTATTTTGGACCTTTGGCATCTTTGCCAATGATAGCTTCACACATTCGATTCAATGCCAAGGTTGTTTCTATTGGAAGAAAAGGCGTTGATAAAATGAAAACTAGAGGCAGAGAAGAAAAGCCTTTTTCCATTAAGGTGAATGAAAATGGCAAAGTCAGTTACTATGAAGCAAAAGCTGTAATAGATTCTTCTGGCACATGGAATCAACCTAATCCAGTTGGTTCTGGCGGAGTATTTGCGGAAGGGGAACAAGAATTGAGCGAGCATATTTTTTATGGTATTCCAAATGTCAAACAGTCGGCTTTGGAAAGGTATAAGGATAAGAATGTAGTTGTGGTCGGAGGAGGACATTCGGCGATTAATGCACTGCTTGATTTATCGGAGGTGCAAGAGAGGTATCCCGATACAGAATTAAACTGGGTGTTAAGAAAAGCTGATGTTTCGATGGTGTACGGAGGTCAACAGGCCGATGCATTAGAGGCGAGGGGAGCTTTGGGGATTCGAATAGAAAAATTGGTGAAAAGTGGAAAGTTGAATATACACACTCCTTTTCACATCTTGAAAATTTCGAAAACGACTGAAGGAATAAAAGTAGAAGGAGAACTGAACGGTAAAGAACATGTGATATCTGGTGTCGATGAAATTATTAGCAATACCGGTTCTAGACCTGATTTGGATATGATTCGAGAAGTTAGAGTGGATTTAGATTCATCTTTGGAGTCAGTATTTGACTTGGCTGAATTAATTGACCCTAATATACATAGTTGTGGTACGGTTCGACCTCATGGAGAAAAAGAATTAAGACATCCTGAAAAGGATTTTTATATAGTTGGATCTAAAAGTTACGGAAGAGCGCCTACGTTCTTGATGGCAACGGGCTATGAGCAAGTTCGTTCTATCGTCGCGTATTTGAAAGGCGATGTGGATGCAGCGGAACGAGTAGAATTGGATTTGCCTCAAACAGGTGTTTGCAGTTCCAATTTGGGGAGCAAAAAGATTGCGGATGGTTCTGGATTGGCTTGTTGCGGGACCGCTAATACAGAAGAAAAAACCATTTTAAAAGCTAGCTGTTGTTAAAGAATTTTAAGATTTGTAAAGGTTTAGTTATTAAATGAATAGTTGTGAAAGTAAGAAAATCAGATAAAACGAAAGAGGTTCTAGTACAAAGTACGATAGGCTGTTGTTCCAAAGTATCACATCATG
The DNA here is from genome assembly GCF_036492635.1 of Aureibacter tunicatorum. GTDB lineage: Bacteria > Bacteroidota > Bacteroidia > Cytophagales > Cyclobacteriaceae > Aureibacter > Aureibacter tunicatorum. The sequence continues at coordinate 3,669,907 of NZ_AP025305.1, read as the reverse complement.
AAGTTGAGAATGATAAGCTTGATAATAAGATTTGTTGCGTATCTGTGGCGCAGCAAAAAGTCAAGGAGAATAAACCAAGCTTTGATGCTGAATGTTGTTCATGATGAAGTAGTCTCTCTGTGAAGAGAGACTCTTTTATTAACCAAAAAAACGACATAACTTAGACACAATGAAGGAGTCGCAAATACAAGAACTATATAATCCGTTATTTTTATATGTTAGAAAGCGAATTAATAATCAGGAGGATGCGGAAGACTTGACACAAGAAGTATTTTTAAAACTCTCGAAGTCAGACAGTGATAAAGTCGATAGCCTTAAAAGCTGGGTTTACACTATTGCCAAAAATACCATTACCGATTATTATAGAAAAAAGAAGCTTCAAACAGAAGTAATAGAAGATAATACATTTGTAGATGAATATAATGAGAATAATGTGGTAGAGGAGTTGGGGGGATGTATTGCCGCTTATTTGGACAAACTGCCGGATGATTACCGCGAGCTTATGAAGTTGTCTGAAATAGAAGGAGTGCCTCAAAAAGAAATCGCCAAGCAATTAGGACTGAATTATGTCACTGTCCGTTCGAAAATACAACGCGGAAGAAAAAAGCTGAAAAACATATTCTCAGATTGTTGCACAGTGTCTCAAGGAGGAAAAGGAAGCATAATGAGTTATGAAGAGAAAAGCAATTGTTCCAGTAATGCGGACGATGGTGTTTGCTAGGTAAGTTAAGTCGCAGTTTGGAACACTTCCTATTTTTTCACTAGCTCATAATTTGAATCGAAAATGTGGTAATCGATTTCCGCTTTTTGTTTTTCACTTACATATTTTTTGCAATCGTTCAAGTTATTGAAAACCTTGTAAACTTCTCCCCAACCTGTATAAATATTTTTATTAATAGTCAGAACTTGGCCGAATCGATGGTTTGTCAACATAAGAACAAATTGGCCAGTCTTGATCTTTGGTTGTTGCATTTCAAGTATGTTTTCAGGTATGAATTTTTTTACCCAAAAACCTCTGATTTCAGACGCTTGTTGTTTGGGGCTTTTGAACCATTTACGATGGATTTTTAATATTTGCCCTTCAAATTCGATTTCGATTGATGTTCGTTTAATGTCAAAATGAATGAATTTACATTGTTGAACAGGATGAGAAATTTTTAAAAACCGTTCACCCCAGATATGTTTGATTTCGGGGTGAGTTTCAAGCCACTTTTGCATTTGTTTTCGAAACTCGATCCCGAGATTAGATTTGAGTTGGAGCATTGATATTAAGGCTAATGATTTGATTTTTAATTCAAGCAATGATTTGTCTTTGAAATCGTTGGTTTTATTTGTTGTTGGCTAATATTTCTTTTATGAATCGATTGTAAGCTTCGCCTTTCGGAATTTCAAAGTCGATTTTGATTTCTTTTCTTATTGCATTGACTTCTTCTTTTTTCAGAGGATTCCAACCTGTTTTTTCTATTTCATGCCAGAAAAATCCGATTCCTCTTTTTTGCCAACTAGGCAACTCATTGAAGTTAATGCCATTTTCAAAAAGCAATTCATTTTTATATGCTGTGGACTTGCCTTCGATTTGTTTGGATGCATGTGCGGCAGACTGCCCCTTGTTTCTCAACATCCAATAGGAGTGCGCGTTTAAGGCATTGCGATGAGCGTCTTCGTTTCTCCATCTGAAATAATCGATTACATCTTGTTCTCTGGGGAGTTGAGATATGCGACAGTCGAATGCTCCAATATTGCCAAGCATCACTGAGAATTTGGCGCTGGCTTCTCCGGCTAAAATTGAGTTGTATTTTCTCAACTTTCTGGAAAAGGCATCTTCTTTCATATCGAATAACAATGAGATTTCATCGCTTTCAGTAAAGCCATAAATTACTTTGAATCCACAAGTCATCAAGTGTTTCACCGTTTCGATCATCATGTCTCTGAATCTTTCGTCAAAAGGCCTTTCAAAAGGGTGAGACTCTTTGGTCAAGCGGGTAAAGCCTCGTCCATCGATTCTTGCGACCATATAAATATTAGGCGGAACGCAAAAGTCATGGGAAGTTTCATATATTCTTAGTGTTTTATCTAGGTCGTCAAATTTCATCTTTACACTCCTCAATTATAAATTCATTATTAGATGCTGTCACACGATAAATCTTGTCGAAACCTTCGCTTTTTGCAGGTGGTTCCAGTTTTTTGTAGCATCCTCTTATTCCTATTTCGGGAATTTTTTCTTTGCCTGTTCTCAAGTTGTTTCTCTCGATTGCGCTTTCAATAGAAGATTCGAAATAATAGGCTATCACTTCGTATTTGTTCTCTTTGGCGAGCGCTATGTATTTTTTCCTTTCTTCAATAGTCGGATTGGTATTGTCAACTACAAAGCGAGATTGTGTAAGAAAACAGGTGTCTAAAAACTTATTTTCTTTGTTTCTGGTGTTCAGCAGATCCATGCTTATTCTAATATGGCTGTTGAAAAAGTTGGTTTTGTAATATGTTGATTTGCCAGAAGCTTGAATTCCGATGAATATTATTGCTTGCATATTGTCATAGCTAGAGACCTGATTATCTGCGAACCATAAGTTGCAGATTGATACTAATACATTTTGTGATAAAATTTATTGAAAATATAATTTAATAATAGATTTAAAATTCTAATTAAAAACAGCAATGAATTTTTGAAGGAATAAGCTCTTTTTCTTCAAAGTCAAAATTTGATTTTTCATTAAACATTGTCACGATTGATTTTTATACCATTTTATTTTCCTCTTGAGGAAATACAAAGGAGGATGATTAAGGAAGTCATAAAAAACTAATCGTGGCAAACATTATTGCTTGAATGAAGAAGAGCAAAATGATGTTAAGTTAATTTAATATGAAAGAACTAGAATCTCATCAATTGTTATTTCTTAAGTTGATCTATTTTTAATGCAATAAATAGATGGTGTGGAGTTTAACGCAAAAGATTATTTTATTCCTTATTAAGATGGGTTTAACGATTGTTTGCCAATCGATTTGGTAGAATTTTTATTTTGTTAATCGGTTGTTTTAGAGGTTTTTGCAGGAGAGTTTCTGGATTGGGTTGTTTATGTTTTTATGTGCAATGATAAGTTTAATTTTTAATGCATTTATTTATAAATCTATTTTTGGATAGTCCAAAATTTCGAAATTCTTTAGGTTTGGTATTTGATATGGCGATAAAGGACAGGTTGAATTTTTCTAGTCGATAGAATGTGAATAACAAGCATTCGAATATTTCATACAATATGTTGATGTCCTTTTGATAAGTGCATGGCAATTAAGCAAAACAACAAGTTTGTTTTAGTACATATTTTTCATTTTACAAATTATTTCAAATCTATGAAATTTAAGATCAGTCCGTCGGTAGGTGTTGCTCGTTTGGGCAATAGCACGACAGAGTTTTATCTGGCTCCTGAAGAAATCGGAGGCCTTCCATTTGATTGTGATGAATTTGGGAATAAGCAGGGAGTTGTAACAACGTTTAAAGATGAACTTGGCCGAGTGAAACGCCAAGGCCAGGTATTTAAAGTTTTTGATGAGAACGGCGTTGAGATAACGATGGATTCTCCGGGTATCAAAACAATGGAATGGACGGTTCACTTGGCGAATAAAAAAGCCGCGTGGTACGAGTATTCCGAGCTTCAAGGGAATTTGCTCTTCGGGGAGGAAAATAGCTACGAGAACCAAAAAGTGCCTTTAAGAAACGAGACAGCGGCCAATCGTCAAGAACTTATCATTGATCCGGGCCCTCGCTCATTGAGCGGAAAAAATGAAACGATAGAATTCGACAAGGAGAGTGTTCCGGAAACGTATAAAAAAGCTTCTTTCCCTTCGGAAGATCCCAAATATGGATCGGCGATCACTACATTGGGCTCGTTGAAAACGGATAATGATGGCAGATTGATTGTGATCGGAGCGTATGGCAATGCCGGAGGCGATGAAGAATTGGAAAGTTATGGAGGCGCGGATACTTGGCATGATGATATTGCTGACGGTCCGGTATACTGCACGATTTCTTTTGATGATGATAATGAGCCTGATGTGACTATTCAAGCTTGGGCGATTGTGGGGTCTCCTGACTATGCTCCCGAGATTGTCAACATTTCGACCTTGAGTGATACAATGTTTGATGTTGGAGTGAGAGCTTTTGATCTTGTGCCTGACATGTTCAGCAATGGCAAATACAATGATGCTTTTAGAGCGAATTATCATAGAGATATTTTGCCGATCATAAAGAGAATTGGAGCGTATCAATGGGTTGCCAATGTGCAGTCCATGACGGCTTTTACTTCCAATATCTTTGACTTTTCGGACAACAGCACGGACAATCTTGCCAACAGGCAAAACTATTTCGCTTACTTCAGAGCTCTGAATGACAAGGCGAAAATGATGCTTCCTTCGGACCCTGAGAATCCTCAGCCTCAGGAAGTGCTTTTTAAAACCGCTACAGTAGGTGGGCAAGAGAATTATCTGCCGATGATGCCAATGAATTCCGGCAGCAATTCGGTAAGCAATATCTTGATCGAAAAATTCTTGGCGCTTAACGAGACGCAGTTTTTCTTGTTGGGCCAATGGGCTGAAGGGAAATTTGACAAAGATCCTCAAGTGAAGGGTTATCCGAATGTTGACCCAATGGATGAGGCGAGCGTAGGCAATTGCGTAGGTTTGCCTATGTGTCCGGGGATTGAAGTAACATGGAGCCTTCAAAATCCAATTGTATTTTCCAATGCTTTCACTATTTACGATCAAAAAGGGATCAATGGCTTTAATACAGTTGGCTTGGATCCGGGACGTGACGAATGCGAGGGTGGAGGTTGCCAGCCGGGTGATTTGACCAAAAGAATGGCTTGCCCATGGCAGGCGGATTTTTTCAACTGCACGCTTCAATTGGTGAATTTCACGGATCCTAATGTGAACAAAGTCGAGGATAGTTCGGGCAGGTATCCTAAACCTCCAACGTATTATAGCTATTGGTGGCCACCGCAAAGCCCTTGGGATGTGCTTTCGGGAGAGTTGACTGTGGAAGGTCAGGCAGAGTCTCATTTGCCGGCGGGGCAACAGGTGAATTATGCTCGCGGTATCAATAGCTTTGTGCAGATGGTAGAGCATTGGTCGGCATTGGCTTTTATCAGGAATAATAATTCTCATGATCAAAACTTTCCGTTCTTTACCGAAGTAGAGCGTAATCATGAGATTTTTTCTTACAAAGATGTACCTGTTGGAGACATCACTGGAAATGAAGAAGACAATGGCGTTGAAATCCCTGTGTTCTATATAGATGATAAAGTGAATATCAAAGCCAAAAATGCCAGAGGCGCGATGTTCTTTAAAGCTATGGAGCAGAGAGTGTTCAAAAAGATATCAGTAGTTAAAACTCCTCGATCAGTGAAGCCACGTTCGGGAACGCGTACTCGCAGGTAAGTGTATGGAAAAAGATGTTATTGTCATAGGAGGGGGGCCGTCAGGGGCCGCCCTCTCTCTTAGTTTATTGACGCATAGCTCCCTGTCGGTTGGGTTGATCGATCGATCCGATTTCATGGATACTAAAATCGGAGAGCATGTTTCTTCCAGTATTTTTGATTTTTTGAAACACCTGTCGATGGACAAGGCGGATTTTTCAGCGGACTGTTTCTTGCCGGCTTATGAAAGCGTTGCCTATTGGGGCGATGATCTGCCAAGGTCGGTGCATACGATTGATACTTTTGAAAGCGCCTCTTATCAAATCAACCGGGAGCAGTTTGACCTGAGATTGTTGGAGGAAGTGGCTGAAAGAGGAGGAGATATCTTTCCAAGAACAACATTGGCAAGCGCGGATCAACAATCAGATCATTCGTGGCTGTTGTCATTGAAGCATGCGGAGCATGGAGCATTTGAATTGAAATGCAAATATTTGATAGACGCCTCAGGCCGTAAAGCTCCTTTTGGACGCAAGATTGGACTTTCGCCTAATCGACTGGATCAATTGGTGGGCGTCGGTACTTTTTTTGAAAATCAAGGTGAAAACGCTGAGAGTCGTGGACAGCTCATCGAAACTGTCGAGCATGGCTGGTGGTATAGCGCGAGTTTGCCGAATAACTTGAGAGTCGTTACGCTTTTTACCGATTCGGATATAGTTTCAGCTATGAAATTAAATACTAGAGAGCAGTGGAACGCTCTTTTGAATGAGACAAAACATATAAAGTACGAAGTGCATCAACATGCCATGCAAGAGGCCAAACCTTGGGTTAGAGACGCGGGCACTTATTTTCATGCTGAAAGCTCTCCGGTTAATTTCGCGGCTATTGGAGATGCGGCTATTTCATTTGATCCGATTTCTTCCATGGGAATAGGCTTTGCCTTGTCGTCGGCATGCCACGTCGCTTATTTGATTGCCAGCCATGAAGATTCGTCGCAAGGTGTATTGGACATCTCGCAATATCAGAAAGATTTGCAAGAGCATTTTAACAAGTATCTTGACGTTCGGAATAAATATTATGAGCGGGAGAAAAGGTGGAGCGATTCCTTGTTTTGGCAACGAAGGCAACAGAAACAAGAGGCGATTCAGGAGCCATTGGAAGCGATATCGAATTTGTAAATTTAACTATAAGGAGACGTTTTGGAGGCGTCTCCTTTTTAGTGTTTTTATCAAGTTAGCGAGCTCACGATGATGAATTTTCTAACGATGGCTAAGGAATATCATAATGCAGGTCTTTTTCATCGTGAGTGAAAAAATAGGCGTAGTTTGATCGAAGTTCTTCCCAGCCTTCCAGTGATTTATATTTTTCATGCATGACATCTTCCCAAGCGATTCTCATTTGTCTTGCGCATACTAATGGAGGCACTTGGCCAATGCCTGTTCCAAGACCGGGTACCGCGATAGTGTTGATGCGATTTTTGATAGGTGTGCCGTCTTCAAATACGCCATGCTTTAACAGTGATAAAATAGCTTTGGTAGCCAAGTAGATGTTGGGAGAACGCAATATTGTCATGGGAGTTCTCATGGTTGGCGCGGAAATCAAATATGGATATTGCGAATGGTCTGTTTCGACGATTGTAGCTTGCCCGACTAGAAGCTCTCCATAGTAATTTTTCCTTATTTTTTGTTGAAGCCTTTTTTCGATGTGCCATCCCAGATTTTTGGAGATAGCGAAATCAATTCCTCCGTTCATAAATCCAAAACTATTGGCAGGGCTTACGATGGCATCGCATGATAGGTCGAAAATTGATTGGTTTTTAATCTCTACATCTTTAATTTCTTTGAATACTTTTTTCCAAGCATCGGTAAGTTTAGTGTTTAAATCTACTAAGTATAATTTCATATTTAAATTTAAAGAAAAAGATGTATATGTGGTAATTATATTATTTTATAGTTTTTTAAAATTGTATTTTGTATTATTATTTTTTAATTATTAGTGTTGATGATCTTATTTATGAAATCAAATAAAAAACTAATTAGTACTCTTGAAGAAGTAAATGACTTAGTGAAGCAAAATGATAATATTTCTTGGGGTGGGTTAAGTCCAGTAGAAACAAGTAAAGATTTAGAGATAGCAATAAATGTGTTAAAAGATAAGAAGAGTATCGATAAAAAGCATTTACAAATGTTGTTCGCTCCTACTGGGTTGATTCAAGAATGTTCAATAGTTATTAATTGGGAGAAGGAGTATCTAAGGCTTTCAGGGCAATTTGATGAACTAATTTTAAAAATAAATGATTGAATTTGTTGGATTAGTTGAAATATGGTAACTACTCAGGTACTTTATTTCAAAATCAGATTTATTCGTTCCAGTTCATTTGAATTCCCTCGCTTATCTCCTAACATTACCCAAAGTATGGGAATGCTGACTCCTTCATATATCACGGCTAAGAATAAGATGTTGATATTCAGGCTTCCAAACTTCCAGTTAGTACGATCCAAACTCAATTTATATTTCCCAGAAATAGGGATCATTTTACTTAATAGACTTGAAAATATTGCCTCTGAAATCTCAAATTCAGTAAAAAATCTCTGTATTCTTGTCAGATTAGATTTAGTTAGAGCACCAGAGTAAAATCCTTCAGATAAACGAATAAGATTGACTGTTCGAACTTTTAACAATGAAGTAATCAGATAATAAATAATTTTTATCTTGCTTTATTGGCAGGTATTTCATTGCTAACAATTGATAATAACTCATTATATTCGTAACGGCTTTTCGAATTCATTCTTGTTTTGTTGTTTTGTCGCTAATAAAATAACAATCTTTTTGGAAAGCTATTTTTTTGTCATGTACACAGGAAATATGGATAACTTTTCAACGCTGCAAACACCTAAAGTTACCCACATTCCAACAGCTCAATAATAATAGTTGCCTTCAATTTTCTAAAATATTAGAAATAAAAAATCAACTAAAAATGTTTGACTCTTGGTCCAGTAAATCGAGGGTATTATATAGTCTAATTTACGTAACCTAAACTAAATTAGCGAAAGTACTTAAACACAGGTTAATTACTGTTTTCAACCTGTGTTTTAAGCTTGGTGTTATAATTGATCTTTTGCTATTTTAATATTTAGATCTTTTAATATGGTTTTTACTGGGATAGCAAAGCCTATTCCTTCTATTCCTGGACCAACTAATTTTGCATTAATAATTCCAATGACTTTACCTTCATTATTTATTAAGCATCCACCACTGTTTCCTGAATTTACACTTACATCTGTTTGTATATAAATAGTTTCTTCCAATTTTCTATTGCCACTTATAATACCTTTTGAAACGGATTGGCCTAGCTCAATATCTCTTGGAGTTCCTATTGCATAGACTTCCTTTCCTAAATTAAGTGAAATGTCGGTACCTAATGGTAAAGACTTTAAATTACCGCTATCTACTTTTAATAGAGCTAAATCACTTACTTTTGATATTCGATCTACTTTTGCTTCTAATTCAACCCCATTATTGAATAGGACTTTAATAGAGTTACTTTCATCGATAACATGTTTACAAGTTAATATATATCCTCTTGAATCTATTATTACTCCACTACCATGTCCATTTTCGGTAATAATAGTTAAAGTCGACTGAGTTGCCCTTTCGATTAGATTTTCAAGGTTATTAGTTGAATTAATATTATCATTTGTAATTATTATAAGGTCTTCAGGGTGGGTTTCGATATCCTTTATATCATTGTGTTTGTTTAATAATTCTATTAATTCATTATTAGTTAGTAATTTGTAGAAATTTTTTCTGTAAGCAGTATAAAATACATCTAAATCTTGATCATTAACTCTTGAAGTTTTTTCATTTGTAGAAATTGATAATAACTTTTTACCATATTTATTTTCGACCTTCCAATCGATTTTAAAACTTACTTCAACGATTGAATTTCCTCTTCTTTCGAAACTATCAAATGTCATATCATGAATAATAGCAGAAACATTAATATCCGCTCGACGGGTATTGGAAAGAGTTGCAGTATTATTTTCTACAATAGTATAATTGTTAACTTTAAGATCGTCATTAGATAACTCTGTTAAAGTATTTGCTTCTATTTGAGTATCTTCTCCCCAACTGTGAGTGAATTCAAATTTGTTTTTTCCATTTTTTGACTTTGAAAATTCGTAATGAGCACCTATTTTTTTCCCTGGATCAATTTGGATATCTACACTATTTACAGTTATTGAATTAAGTGAATTTTGACTTGAAGGTTTTTTCAAAAGATCAGCTTCAATATTTTTTAAACTTAAGTGATATCTTGATCCAGGAATATCTAAAATATACATCGCTCCTAAAGTAAAATACCAACTATAAAAAGAAAGTCCCAGTAAAACATCATCTCTTGTAGAGTTAATAGTAAAATTATTGTCTAAATATCCATCTTTACTGATATTAATATCATGGTTTTTCTTTTTACGTAAACCTTTTCTAATATTTCCAGTGCCAACATGTTCTCCATTAATGTTAATAGATGCACCTTCCATAGTGTTGATTGATACTTTTTGATTCCAACCAGGATTTAGAATTGTTAGACAACTTTGTTGAGTTATCATAAGGGAGACTAAGGCTAAAAACAGGATATTTTTTCTCATAGTACTTTGTTATTGCTTGTTGTTTTGGTAAAAGTATAACTAATATTTCAATAGATATAATCAAAAGGAGTGTTTATGTGTATTTTAGTGAAAAAAGTCATTAAATAGTATTTATTTATTGATTTAATGTTACTATATCGGTGTGTTTGTTTGATGAGAAGTATTGTGCTTAAAACATGAATTCAGATTCGAATGATAACGCTGAATTGCATATGATTGGAACAGTTCCAGAAGGCAGAGGCAAAGGAATTGGCAAAAGCATGACTGAATACTTGTTGTTGGAAGCGAAAGCGAATAATGCGAAAAGTTGTGTGCTTCACGCCTCGGCGATGGGTGCCCGAATCTACACTAAGCTGGGTTTTCAGGCCTATGGAGAGCTTGAAACTTATAGAATATTGAGAATGGAAAGCGATCAAAGCTAAAAACGAAGCCTCTTGAGAAATTAGCGGAATTTGATACAAAGATTGAGTAGTTGACTCTTATGAAGTTCCTATGAGTTTTGGTTTCGCATCAGGCATATATCTGAAATGATCGTTTGAAACAAGCTTATTATTCGCATCAAAGAAATGGAACTAAAAGAAAATATGATATTAGAACCTGTTTGGACTGTAGCGGCAAATATTGTCAACGAGAGAAAGTTTGGACATGAAGGTTCCGAAACTAGAAATGGTACAAAACACTTTTCTCCAGGCACTAAAGTTTATATCATTGATTGGTATGCAGGTACATGTGAAGATATTATTGTCGTTGGACTTTCCAGAAAGCCGAAAAGGTTCATTAAAGTTGTGATTAGGGCAGGGTGGGTTGAAAATTTAAGACCGAAACTTTGTTATGACCCTAAAGCATTGAGAAAAATATATGCTCATTTCGATGCTAAAAACGATTCCATTTCTAGATTAAATAAAGAGTTCGTTGATGAAATGTTGAGTGGAGTCCCTAAATGGAAGAAATGTAATATTTGAGTTTATTTTTGCCCGAGTAGATTTTACTCATTGGCTTTAAATCATTTATTTTGAAAAAAATCGATAAAATTTTAAAGGATATTGTTTGCAATACCAGTTTAAAACTACATTCCTTATGAGTTGGAACTATAGAGTGTTAAAAAGGAGAAATTCAGATGGTGATTTTGAGTTCGGGATTTATGAAGTTTATTATGATGAAAATGGAAATGTTAAAGGGTGGACTAAGGATTCATTAACGCCTACTTGTTCTGACGAAGAAAATTTGAAATACGAGTTGCAAGAACGAATGATGAAAGCTTTTGAAAAAGAGACTTTAACTTATGTAGAAGACTAAACGTAGCATACTGATTAAAAAAATCACGTAATTTTTCACATCCCAATTTTTACTTCTTATACTCTGAAATTAATTGTAAAATATACTTTTAAGTATTTTAATTTGATTTTTATTTGAAGCGCTTCATCTATATTTAGTTAAATCCTAGGATAATTTGTCAATTTGATTAATTGATTTTTGAATTAGAATTTTTTAGATGTAAATTATTGATTATTCATTTATTGTTAGTGAATAATCAATTTTAATTATTTACAAATCGTTCAATATTTACTTTTTTAAATTTAAAATAATATTAAATATTGAATTAAGTATTTTTAATCTATTTTAAAGTATGAGTAATCAAAAAGAGGAGATTCTTGGATCTTTTAATTCATTGCTGAAGCAATATGAGTTAGAAAAAGCTAGAGTATTTACGAAAGAAGAGTTGGCTGAGCAAAAAAACAATGAGGAAGTTGTGAAGGTTGCGGCTACTTATACTTCAAGCGCTATTGTTAAAAATCTTGCGGAAATGCAGTTGACTTTCGGGAACAATTTGTCCGAATGGGGAGAGACATTGCGTTCGGAATCCGACAAGGAAGATGAGATCAAGAAGGCTTTGGAAGTGGAGTCGGAAAGACTTAAAGAGCTTCATAAGATCAAATTGGCTGCTGACGCGCTTTTTATTTTGAAAGAGGAGAATGAAAAGAAAAAACAAGAGCTTGAGAAAGAGTTTGAGGACAAGATCAGCACTGTAGAAGAGGAGAAAACTACAGTCAAGGAAGAGTGGGAGAAAGAAGCTCTGGAAAGCCAGAAGAGAGATAATGATTACGAGCTTCAAAGAGACAAGAAGCGCAAGGAAGACAGTGAAGAGTATCAGTATGAGCAGGAAAACCAAAGCAAGAAAGATACTGATGATTATGAAAAAAGAAAAATGCTTTCGATCAGAGAACTAGAGGAAGAGTCGAAGCAAAAAGAGAAAGATTGGCAGGCTAGAGAAAAAGTGTTTGCCGACAAAAAAGAGGATTACGACAAAGACAAGAAGAAGCTTGAAGAGTTTTCCGACTTGTTGAAAGAGTCAGTGCAAAAAGAAAAAGACCAAGCTTCAAAGCTAGCCTCAAGAGACGCAAAAGTAAAAGCGGAACTTGAGGAAAAAGAAGTTGAGGCTAAAGTTCAGATGAATAACATGAGAATCGAGGAGTTGGAAAATCTAATTTCCAAGAATTCCCAGACGATTGAAAAATTATCAGGCCAATTGGAGGCAGCGTTGAGCCAGGCTCAGGATTTGTCTTTGAGAGCTCTGGAAAATACCAGACAAGGGAATTTGGTAGAGCAGCTTTAATCATTTTTTAATTACTAAACACGATAATCATGGCTATAAATCTGAAAAGCACTAAGCAGGAAATTTTTAATGCATATAAAGAATTGTTGGACAATAATTCTCGTCTTGAAAAGGAAAACCAACAATTGCAAAGATCGATAAATTCGGCGAAATCAAACGCTGGAGCAGCAAAAGCAACAAGCTCGGCAAAAACAGCTGCGAAGTCTTCAGCTCAATCAGCGGAGAACTACAAAGTCGATGATGTCATTAATGTTTTTGATCAAATTCGCTCCGGTTTTGGTAGAGCGATGAGCGACTTGTCTGATAAGCTGACGCTTGAATCCACTAAATTGTCGGATGTGCGCTCTGAGATCAATGATATAGAGTCTCATGTCAAGTCACTTCATGGCTTGGAGTCTATTGACGAGAATACATTGCATAATATCATAGAGGAGTATCAAGAGAAGGCCCAGTCTTTTGACGATGAATTGAGCGAAAGAAGAAAAGTATTAAGCGAACAGTTGGAAGAGTTGTCGCTTAGCTGGAAAGAGGAGCAGAGTCAACACAGAGAAGCTTCTACCGAGAGCAATAAGCAGAAGCAACAGGATAGAAGCAGAAATGAGGAAGAGTATTCTTATCAGCTAGAACTTGAGAGAAATAAAGAAAAAGATGCTTATCAACAGCTTCAAAAGCAAAGAGAAGAAGAACTGGTAGAGCTGAGACAGGAGTTTGAAGCGAAGTGGGATGAAAGAGAAGAGAGTGTCAGCGAACAGGAAGAAGAATACGAAAAAGTATTCGATGAAGCGTCAGAGCTGGACGAAAAGCTTGAGAGCGAAGTGAAAAAAGCGAATGCTCAGATCACAGCGGCTATCAAAAAAGAAGCCGAGATCAAAGCCAATCTTCTTGCGAAAGAAAATGAAGGAAAGAATATGATTCAGGAGATGAAAATCGAATCATTGGAAAAGATCATAACGGAGCAAAATAATGAAGTTGCGGCTCTTAAAGATCAATTGGCGGAGACGCTTAAGGAGTCTAAAGAAATCGCTGTGAAAGCTATCGAGGGAGCTGCTAATGCGAATTCACTAGGAGCAATTCATGAAATCGCTCTTGAACAGGCTAAGCACCCGAATAAAGGGAAATAACGCCTAATATTTTTTATTGACAAAATAGCCTGAATTGAAATCTGATTGGATTTTGGTTCAGGTTATTTTATTCGATATTGAAAATTGTTATTAAGGTATTTTCTATTTTTCATTGGATTGAGATTAAAAAATATAAGTTATTATTTATTCGATCTTTGTTCTCGAATTTAATAAACTTCAAGTAAGATATTCCCATCTCGTAAAAGCTTTAGAATTAGGGCTCTCTTACTTTATTTCAGGAAACTTATTTTTAATTTTAAGTGTTGTTATTTTTTTATTTTATTGGCTTCATTGACTTTATTTTTCATAATGTAAAATTAAAGTCTATTTAAAAACATCCTATTTGGGGTTCTTGCGTATGCAATTTAAGCTCTTCAACAATTGTAATTAGGATCTTTTTCAAGCTTACTCAAGTGCTTGTGTATGAATGATGTTCACTCAACAGCCTATGCCATTTGGAAAGCAGGAATTATCAATTCGTCTCAAGTTTGTCGGTATTCTCAATTTACGCTCTAAATAGTTTTTAGCAATCTCATGTTAGCCAGATCAAGTTATAGCCTCATTGTTCTTTTGATAGTCGCAATGGGAATCTCATCATGCGAGTTGTTGGATTATACTCGTTACGATATTTCACTGGAGGATAATGAAAAGGATCTTAACCAAAAAAATCTACAGGAATTAAGCCAAAGGCCGGGTATCGCGGAAAGCGGTAACTTTACTTTTGCTTTTATCACAGACAGCCAGAATTTTTTTGACCGGCTGACAAATGCGGTAAAGCATGTGAACAATAACGAAAGCTATGAATTTGCCTTGATCGGCGGAGATATATCAGAGTATGGCATGCCATATGAATTGCAGATGAGCGCCGCGAATCTCCGAGAGCTTAATCAACCCTTCATCTCAGTCATTGGCAACCATGATGCGATAGGCCACGGAGCGGAGACTTTTGAGAAAATGTTCGGGCCATTTGATTTCTCGTTTGTATACAAGCGTGTTAAAATAATTATGATCAACACCAACAAGCTTGAGTTTATCGGAAATGCAACGTATGAATTTCTTAAAGTGCCGGATATTGATTGGCTTGAGTCTGAGTTGGTCAAAACGGATGACTTTGATTATTCCTTAATTGTTTCTCACATAGGTTTTTATCCAAACGACCCTTCGATCGGAGAAGAAAATTTCCCGCTTATCGACACTTTGCTTAGCAATACAGAACACCTTGTCGCATGCATTCATGGACATGGTCACAGCAACCAGACTACCTATCCGCTCATGAATAAAGACATACCCATGATACAAGTGGGAGCTGTCGCGAACAAGTCGTATTCAATATTCGAATTTCTAAGGGATTCCGTAGAGGTAAA
Organism: Aureibacter tunicatorum; assembly: GCF_036492635.1. Classification (GTDB taxonomy): domain Bacteria; phylum Bacteroidota; class Bacteroidia; order Cytophagales; family Cyclobacteriaceae; genus Aureibacter; species Aureibacter tunicatorum. Next base: position 3,654,757 of record NZ_AP025305.1, on the reverse strand, counting down.
GGAGCAAATCATCAAATTCTAATTGTGCAATTCTCGTTGGGAGCATCTTGACGAGAGTCATGTCATATATGTCAAAGCTGAAGGCAAGATCAAAATGAAATATCTATTCTCTACAATATTGTTAATGATGCTGAGTATTCATCATGCTTATTCTCGAAATGAGGACGGTGAGGAAATTCCGACAGAGGTAAAAGCAAGGTCAAAATGGCTTCCTGATCAAGCTAAGCTACAATACGCGGGTGGAACAGGCATGTTCTCAATCTATGGCGGATACACATTGGGAAAAAGAAGACAGCATGAGCTTGAGTTGGGATATGGCTACAGACCAAAAGATATACGAGGCGCTAATGATATTCATATAGTGACAGCTCGCTATTTATATTCGCCGATAAAAGTTATAGATTTGGGCAAAAACTGGTCTTTATCTCCCTTGAAAACAGGGATATATTTTATTTATTTCTTTGATAGAGATCTTAATACTCTCAATGAATATCACCCTAAAGATTATTATGCTTTGTGGGGAGATAAGACGTTTCAATTTTCAATAGGCCAAAGTATTCACAAGTCCTTTAAAGGAAAAAATACGTTTTTTCAGGGCGTGTCATTTTACTATGATTTTAATCAAGACTTGACGCAGACACTCAGCACATTTCGATCATTCAAACAGCCTTTTCATCACTTGATAATGCTTGGTTTTGGAGTAGGCTTGCACTTTGAATAAGCTATGATTTATGTTAAGATGTTTTGCTTTATACAGAATTTGTCATTTGTGTAGATGACATTCAAAGGAATGTTTTAACGATGCATTTTGTCGTAAGTGTGCAAATTACAAAGCTGAAGCATAATGCTCATATATGGAGTTTTGCTCAATGATTTGATGGAATAAATTTGCTTTTTGAGATTGTGTTAATCCACTGGTGTCGAGTATGTATCCATCCATATTCATTAGGCCTTCGAATATCTTTAGCTTGTATCCGAACATATTGATCCGCGCAAATTTGTTTTTTCCTATATGCAAATTTTGCTTTGCTGATGTCAACTCGAAAGTTATCTGATCAGCGCTATACATTTGATCCAATACAGCAACGATTGATTCCACAATTTCATCATTTTCAGAGAAAAAATAAGGCATAATATAATTTAGAGATTTTTCATATTCTCCTTTGGCTTTATAAATATCTGAAAAGATGATAGCTACAAATGCTTTATAATCCATTAATTCATTTACAGGATGATGACGGCAAGTATATTTTTTATCAGCTTTGTTAGCGCATTTAATTGCTTTGTCAAAATCTTTAAGCTCAATATATATTTCCGATAATCCGGCATAGCTGAAGTATCTATATTTAGTGTGTTGAAGAACAGACCCCTTGAAACTGTTTTCATTGGTCAGTTTTAAACTTAATATTTCCTCATAAGCTTCGATGGCTTTATCATATTTCTTCAATTCTGTAAGTGCCAATGCTTTTTGGTACATGGCTTCTCTTTTTATTTCTGAGTTAGGATAAGTACTGATAAAAGATTCTAAACCCAACACGCGCTCATTGATGTTCTTTTTCTCTATTGCTTCTTCGTATCTTTTTTGTTCAACTTGTTTGCTTTGAGTGGAGCCATATGTTGGGAGGCCAAGAATAAAAATAATGCTTAACATCTTCGCAAACAGTATTTTTAATACTGTGTCTCTAACAACGCTTTCTTTCTCTTTTGCAGTCATTTTTTTAGTTTTTATAAGCTCACCTCATAGGCATTCAAATGAATGTGTGGCTTTTTAGGCGCCATTTAGATTTTCTTTGAGCTCTTTTTTGCCTAGCACCAATGTTTTTAGCCTTTGATGTGATGGTTTTTACTAGATACGTTACGCAAGTTCTTTGACGGTGTTTATGCTTTTAATAAATATTTGTTGGTAAATTATATTATTAGTGGAGGCTTTGTAAGAATTAGCTACTGTTTGTCTATGTTGATCTTAATGAATTTTGCTTAATGAAGGATAAAAATCTTCTGTGGAATTGGTGTAATACGAATTATTGATTCGAATGATTTTTTGAAAATATTTTGGTTTATCGGCTGTTGTAGAGAGCAAAGTGAGTTGTTTCTTATTGCCAATGATTCTGTCCCAAATAGTTATTTGTTGTCCGTTTATACTAACATAAAAGTAATACAAATATGGTCCGATCCACTGCTTGTATTTTTCCGTTGTCGTGGTTTTGTTGGGATTGATGATCTCGAATGGAATGTTTTGAGCGATGCATTGTTGAAGCTCGACGGCGTTTAGAGGCATACCATTTTTGGTGGTAATCACATCAAATTGAGGATCTATAAACATCCACTTTTCCAAGTCGTCCAAATAAATTTCATTGGCTATGTGACCTCCGTAGGATTTGACTTCGCTAATATCCTTGGTCATCAGCCCCAAGCTTCTGATCTTGAATCCAAGAGCCAGCAAACACTCCTTGGCTACCAAGCTGTACTCCACACACCTGAATTTTTCGCCTTTTTTCGCTTGCTCCAAGATGTAGAGCGCGCTATTTTCTTTCGGCATATTATGACTATCATGCATCCATCTGGATTGCACCCAGCTTTGCACTTTTTTGACCTTTTCAAAATCCGAAGGACAGTTTTCAATTAGAGAATCCAAGGAGTATTTGGTTCTGAGTGTGATGAGGTCTATTCGGTTCGAAACATCATGGTATTGAAGACTGTGGAAGTCAGACGATGCGCTAGTGAAGTGCAGTTGTTCAATGGATTGGTCGGGAAAATCTTTTCCCATGGAGATAAGTCCTCCCAAGCGAGGGGATAACCAAAATGAGAACAATGTAAAAGCAGTCAAGAGAATTAAGAATGCCCGAGTTGTAGCTTTGATCATGTTTATAATCTGTTTGTTATTGAGGTGTTTTGTCTTTGACTATTCGTTAGCATAAGCGGTTACAACTGTTTTGGGAAAATCGAGAGAGTAACTCAAGAAGAAGATTGAATACTAAGCGTCGTTCGGCTTCCTTTTCAGAAAAAGATTTCCTGTAAATATTATTAGTAGGAGAATAAGTCCAACATAGCCGATTTCTTGAGAATTGTTTTTCGGGTTATTTAAATTTAAGAAACAAATAAGAATCGATGAAAGAATCACGATATAATACCAAAAGAATTTCTTCTGTTTAATCATAGTTATGGTAATCCAAACATACTCTGCAAATAAGATGAAATAAAAGCCAAGCATTGGATATAACAGATGCCATTTGTCAGGTCGATGGATATAATTAGGCATAAAACTGATTTCTACGGAATATATTGCCAGAATTGAAATTATGGTTAAGAGTATTGTTGTTTTAAATATCATCTGTAGTTGAGTTAGTATGTTAAGTTACATTTTTAAATAATAGGTTTATTCCACACGGTTTTGTTCTTCTTTGTTGCCTGAGCTTCTAGTTCGGTTTTGCACTTTAGTTCCTTTTGTGAAATTATATCTTAGGGTGATTTGATATCGGTTGGAGTCGTAACTTTGTCGGAGATCAAGCGTGACATTGTCTTGTATAGAATGACCGCTAAATTTTAATGTTCGAAATGCATCCCTTGCTTTTGCATTGATGCTGAGGCGTTCGTCAAAAAAAGATTTTTCCAATCCGATAGTAAATTCATATATATGATCGAGTTTCATGCTTCCATTCAACGAAGGACTTTGATACCAGCCCGAGAATTCCGCTTTAATAGTTTTACCGATCAAGAAAGTATTGATGTTTTGTATGTAAGCGCTAAATTGGCTTTGATCCAATGTGGTGTATTCGTTATCGGTTTTAAACCTATTGCCGAACAATGATAATGAGTTGCTCATTTCCCACCATTTGGAGACAGAGACGGGAATGTTGATATTAATTGAATAATTTTGTCTTTGATCTATATTCGCAAAGGATTGTATCATCAATTGCGCATTATTGTCTTGTGTTATCAAAGTGTTGAGCACATCAGTTGTATGTGTATAGGATAGAGAGATAGCATACTTTTGCGAAAATATATAATCTAGCTGAAGATTGTTTGTAAATTCGGGTTTAAGGTATGGGTTGCCTTGTAATCCTGTAAAGGGATCCAAAAAGAATAAAAAAGGATTGAGCTGGCTAAATGTGGGCCTACGCACGCGTCTGCTGTACGAGTAGCTTAGGCTATGGTCATCGTCGATATCATATTTAAGAAATAAGCTGGGGAAAAAACTAGTGTATTTACGGTCTACTAGCTTGTTTTCATTCTTTGATCGGCCATTGGTTATTGTATGTTCCACACGTAGACCGCTTTGGAAGGTTATTTTTTTACTGATAGGACCTGAGAAGTTAACATAACCTGCCGGAATTGCTTCCTCGTAGGTAAAGTCATTGGTTCGGTATTTATCAATAACCCATTCATTATTTTTGAGTGAATCAAACCTTACGTCATTATCGACTAACGAATGACTGAATTTTAACCCGGACTCTAGCTTATATAAGCCTATTGGTTTTTCATAATCCAATTTGGAGCTGACTATTCTGACTTCATAAGGTTGGTAGCTCCTTGCCTCTTCGATTTCATCTTTTGTTGCATCCGAAAGCACTTTGCTTTTGTAGTATGCTTCCTCTGCATTTTCAAAGTTGCTGTAGTCTAGGTCCACTGATAGCCTTTGACCAAGAGTATCAAATTTATGTATATAATTTAGGTTGAAGGAATAAGAGCTAAAGTCCATTTCGCTATGAGAATCAGACCAGATATCAGATATGTGTTGATTGTTATGATTATAGATCTCCGTTATATTTTCATAGACCACAGATCTTGATCTTGTGTATCCATTAAACATGATTCCAAAGATGTTTTTTTCATTAACATCATAATCCAACCCTATTCTTAATGAGGGAGTTTGAAAATCGTAAGGATTATATGTGTCTTGCCTTACGATTTCTTTTTCAGCTTCTTGTCCAACTTCTCTTTCCAAATACAATTGATCAAAGCCTTCATAGTATCTATAGTCGGCTTGAAGATACCCGCTGAATTTACCTGCTCTGAAGTTGAAATTTGCCCCAGTGTTTGCTCCTGGATATTTGCCTTGATTGATACCTGCGTATATACTCCCGTTATAGCCTTTTTCTTTCATTTCTTTGAGCACAATATTCAATATTCCTGCATTGCCTTCCGCATCATATCTAGCGGAAGGGTTCGTGATCACTTCGATGCTGGAAATATTGTCTGCACTCATGGATTTGAGCATGTCTGACAGCTCTTTTCCTGTAAGATAGCTTCGTTTGTCATTGATCATTACCACTACACCGTCTTTGCCGTGGATTTTGATATTTCCTTCATGATCAACGATTATTCCCGGCGTTTTTGACAGTATTTCAAGACCGTCTGCCCCACTTGTGAGTATAGTGTTTTCGACATTAAATACCAAACGATCGATTTTTCTTTCGATTACTTGTCGCTGACCGATGACCTCAACAGACTCCAGTTCTTTGATACTTTGACGCACGATAATCTCGCCTAGATTATGATGTATTTTATCTAATGATATCGAAATTGGCTGTATGTGTTGCTCGTAGCCTATAGCCGATATTTTTAAGAGATACTTTCCTGCCTCGATATTTTTAATTTCGATAAATCCATGTTCATCGGAGGCTGTTCCGTTGACAAGTGTTGAATCTGAAGAGAAAAGCAAGGCGGCATTCGCAAAGCTTACAGGTTCTTTGTTTTCATCGATTATTCGCCCTGAGATATTATGATGAATAATATGCTGGGCTCTTATTGGAAGCATGCCTGATAATATTAGTATAACAAGCAAAACTGTGTTACAGAGAGGAGTTGCGGTTGTTCTCATAATTATAATTTTAAAAAATTTATTTATGAGACAAATGCAATAGCTTTCCTGTCTTTTATGAAATGACTAACGGAATAAAATTTTTAAACCTTTGTATATTATTGTCTAATACGTTTTATGTAATGTGTCTGTTTTTATATTAAGTTCTATTTTATAATATTTTTATTGTCAGTCGATTCAATACTGTTTATCAATTGTTGTTTTCATTTGATTCATAAAGAGGTCTTTCTATTAATGAAACTATTTGATTAATAGCTTTTTGTTGGATTTTAATTTTGTATTCAATTTTTCTTAAGTCATCGCTACAGAACTTTTCACTTTCTAAAAATTCTATGAGGCTTTTTGATTTACGAATAAGTTTATTTCGATACTTTTCATTGTCTTTATAATAAATATTTTCATTTGGAAGTGAGATAGGAGTGCTTGCTGGAGTTATGATGGTGTTTTCAGGGGACTCTGCAGAATATACAGGAGTAGTTTCTTCTGCTTCTGCTTCTCCTGCGACCTTTACTTCTTTTACTTCTCCTGCTTCTTCTACTTTAACATTGACTAGTTTTTCTTCTAATAGTTCTTTGATTTCCACTACACTTTCAGATCTTGCTTCTAAAAATTGTCTTCTTCTATTTCTGAAAACCTTTGCGAGAGTGGGAAGCGGAGTGTTCTTAATTTCTTCAATAATAGGTCTACTATTGCTTAAAAGCCAATAGAGTGCGGCTGTTTCTTTATTTTGATCTTGAATATCAATTGCTCCATTTGTGACACGTGAAGAACCTAAATTTCCTTTAATTTTGAAACTAGTCCATCCATTTTTAAACATGCATTTTCTAAATCTTTCCAGAAAGGATTTATGATAACCCGCCGCGCTATAACAAGCTTGAAGATATATTAATCCAGTGAAATCTTTAGGCAAATTTGTTCGGTTGAAAAATTCTACTAATTCTTCAGGGCTTTTATTGCCAATAGTAATAGCTCTAAACCCAACATTTTTATCATCAAGAACAACAGCTCCATGTCCCACAATATGAATAGGTTCATTATTATTGAAATCACTCAATGCATTATCTTCACTATTTTCATATACTGTGGATTGGTGATGGTTTCTGGCTTCTTGTTCGTTTAGTTCATTATTATCGTCACCCCACTGTCGATGAGTTACAGTGCTATTAACAGCATCCCTTACTCCTCTGTCATTACTTTGGGCATTTATAACTAAGCGTTGAGTAATTCCTTGATTTTTTGAGGTACGGGAATTATTAAGGTTTATATGTGTCTCAATTTTTTCGGAATAATCTATTGCCTTAGCTCCCATCTCATCCGCTTCTTTCTCCAAGCCAGCGTCGTCATTGATATTGACTTTGCCTTTCATTTGCATAGTCGGTTTCACTCTTCCTTGTTTTTGTTGCACTACATGCCAAGCTTCATGCGGCAAATGTTTTTCTTGGCCGGAAGCAATATGAATATCTGTACCTTGAGCAAAGGCATGAGCTTGCAGTTGAGCGGGTTTGTCGGAGTTGTAATGTACTTTGACATCATCCATAGAGTAACCGGAGAGGTTTTCAACACCGGTTTTAAGTTGATGCGGAAGTCCTGTATTATTTGATTTGGATGCGTCTAGATTGGTGTGTCTAGTTGTTGAATTTTCTTTTTTTTGAGCCGGCAAGTCTCCAGAAGGAGGCGTATTCCACATTTTAAAATGCTCACTGGATTTTATCGCTTCAATATCCGCATGCAATTGTGCGATACTCAAGTCATTGTTAGAATTTTCAAAGCTGGATTTTGAATTATCTTTTTTTTTCAATTGGACTGCTTTCCAATTGGCTTTCATTTTTTGATCCGCTAGAAACTGAAGGGTAGTATTATTGGAGTGATCCTGTTTGGATTGATTCATTAGTTGTGTAAGAAAGATCTAGTTTATAATTTGTCCGTGCGCAAGTTTGGTCTATCAATACCTTTGACAGATTAATTATTAGAACAATTATATTAAGATCTAGAAATATTGTAAATACCCAATTTAGGTATATTTAAGTCTTTCGCCTTTAAAATGTGAACTGAAAGGAAGTTTTCAAACGTAATGTATCCAAAAATAAATTTGAAAAACAGAGGTTTGGCTTAAAGGCTTAATTGCCGAGATCTTCAAAACAAAAAGGGTTGTTTTTATAAAAAGAGACAAGTTCGCCGGATGAATTGATCTCTAGTTTTTTGTAAATGTTTTTGCAATGCGTATATACTGTATGTATGCTAATATGCAATTTATCAGAAATGTCCTGCGCCGATTCTCCGCAAGCAAGACATTTGACTATGATTTTTTCTCTATTCGTTAAAGATTTAAAATCTATGACTTGTGGGTTCGAAATAAGGCAAAGAGTTTCATATGCATTGTGCTCGTTAAGGCACATAAGGCTTCCGCTGACTTCCTTGAAGAATTTGACATCCAAAATAGATATGTGTGACAGTCCCAACACATGTTCATTATTGGCATTTAGAATCAAAGGGGTGTAATGCGAGATAAGGTTGAATGTTTTGCCGCTTGAATTAAATCTGTAATTCCAAGTATATGCGCAATTCATGTACTGGCTTGCGGGAACCGTTTCCTTAGCTTTTTCATACAGCTTTTCAACGAGTTCTATCCAAGGCAACCGGTCTTCTGCGAATACATTTTTTATCCATTCCTCAGTGCCTGGGATCTTTAGATTATCAGTGTTTATACTCAGGCAATGTTTGATATTTGAGCTTACGTAAGGAATGTTTTTTCTGCCCATATCGATAAGCATGTAGAATGATTGGGAAGCGGGCAAAAGCGATTCCATTTGTTGAATATTTTGAATGTGCTTTTCAATTTCTTCATAGGGAGCTTCTTCAAAATCGTATTTTGCATTATTTAGATCAAAAAAATGTTTGTAGTAGATTTTCTCCATAATGAGCAAAAGAGATATGAACAATGCTTATTGTAAAACTATAATAAAATCAAGCTTGGGTGAGTTTGAATACAAATATATATATTAATTAAATGTATTAAAGGATTTTTAGATGTTGAAGTTTATTCTTTTGTTTTATTTGATGCTTACTTGAGCTTAATTATTTTTGAGCTTGTTCTAGTAGTGATAGAGTCAATTATTTGAACGATTTCAATGCGATTGTTTTTTATTTTAACACTGTCAATGATACTAGGTATTGAACCGATACTTCTAATCCAAGTTTCGGGGATATTTATAGTATCCTTTTTTTGACTGTCGGTATCTACAATTATGAAACTTGGCTTTGACGTGGAGAGATTGAAAGTCGCGTAATAATTGTTATTATCTGTTATAAAGTTTGCATGTTTTAATCTCGGATAATAAAGCAGTGAAGTTAGAATAGGTTTTTCTTTGTGGGTATTAAATATTAAAGCGTATATGCAATTTACTCCACAGTTTTCAACAAGCGCGAAACTGTCATCTGTGATCCATTCGATTTGATTGTGGAAGGGAATGTTAATAAGTTCGAAACCTTTGGAGTCAAGATTGAAAACATGCTCAACTTTACTATTTCCGTATTCGGCGACTAAGTTTTTCAAGTCATGATCAGCTGTTGAGAATATTTTTAAAAAATTTTGACCATTTACTGTGTCAATCCAATAAATGGTTTCATCAGAACTTGTAGCCTGACCTAGGCATTTGAAGCTTTCTGACAAAAAAGTGAAATTAAAAGAGAACTGATGATATTAGTAAAGCATCTTTTAAAAATTTCATTTATCATATTTAGTTAATTAATATCTAATGAGTCTAAATTATCTTGTAATTTATTTTTAATATCCATTAATACCTCATCTGTTAATACTATATCAATATCAGTTTTTTTGCTTTTGTATGTTGAATTAAAAAAGTGTCTATAGATTATCGAAATGATGCTGAATAGTATGAGCCAAATGAAAACATATTTTTTGTATTTTTTATATCCAAATAGATCTACAGTTTCTCTTGTTTCATCTAAGGTTGGATACTTTGTATCAGGATCTTTAATAAGTTGGACCTAGTTCAAGCTTTCCAAATAAAAGTAGCTGTTAAAAGCTAGAAATATGGTATTTTCATCTGCTTCCAACTCAATTAAGTCCATTGCTGTTAGTTCTGATAAAATTCGATCGATTGAATCCAAAGAGTAAGACTCTAATAGCTTGTTTATAAGTATGGACTTTTGCATTGATTGATTTTTAGACAAATAAAGCAGATTTAGTATTGATATATGAACTTGTTTTAAATCCTCATCGGTTTCGTTATACATATAGATTGAGTGCGTGTTATTTATGTGATAAAAATCTATTCGCTTTTTTAATTATAGTGCATCGTTTTACCTGAATAAACTTCTATTATTTCGCCTTGATCGTTAAATACAAAAAAGAAGAAAAGCGGAGCTCCAACTCTTTTGACTTTGTCATAAGGAGCACAAAAACCATCTATCTCCGCTGACAATGTGTTTTTGTATATATCTGAAAAGAAAACTTGAAAGCCGTCTTTTCTTTTTGATGGCAGGTTTTTCAATGACTCTTTAATCTTTTCGTATGATTTCATTTCGTAATCTTGCCAAAAAGTTTCAAGTGAATCTGAGAGATAGTTGACTTCGTCACATGTTCTAGTATTCATTCTAAGAGCTGTTAAGCAATCTTTTGATAATGTTAGCTTTGATTTTATAAAATTTTCGATGGGAAAACCTCTTCGGTGATCGTTAAACTCATAAGCTACTTGAAGTTCAGAATTAAATTTGAATTTAGTGTTTACTTGTTTTCCATTTGCTTTGATCGTTATAGATCTGTATGAACAGTTTTTTGCAAGTGTTTTCGCATCAACAAATTTGGATTTAACAATAGAGTCATTCAAATAATCATAAGCTGCTTTGTAAAGATCGGCTTCTTTAGTTTGCCCCTTAACGCTAATGGATATTGTCACATTAATTAAAAATAAAAGAATGTAATTTAGCTTCATTGAGTTGTTTATTTTTTTCTTTATTTATAAATATATTGTTTTATTATGGTTGGTAGATCATTTCCATAGTTTTTCTTTATTTATATTTTTTGAATTTATTGTTATATTTACATCTGCACAAGATAAAATACCTAAAATGAAACAACTAACAAAATTTGCACTTATTATCTGCGTATTTATTGGATTGGCTGATAATTCCAAGGCTCAAGCCATTGAAAAAGGTAAAATAATGATCGGAGGCTCAAGCAATATTAGATTTAAATCTGAAAAGTCCACTGAGGTGTTTATTGTTGACGGTAACAAGGTAAGTTATGATGATGATGATGATAAGAATTTTAATATTAATATAGGGGCAGGTTATACTGTTATCGATAATTTGATTATTGGATTGGATATAAGTTATTTATATTCTAACCTAAATGGTATGTTTTTTATCAATAGCGGTGATGATATCCAAAGAATTAAGATGAATAACAAACTTACTGGTTTAGATTTCAATATGTTTTCTAAATATTATTTTACAGAGCAGAAGTTTAAACCATACGCGCAAATAGGGGCAGGATATTCATTGTCTCGTCAATACTCAGGTGATTTTGAACAGAAGTATAACGGTATTAATTTAGTTGGTGGAGCAGGAGCTGCATATTTTATTACTCCTAGTATTTCGGTTGAGCTTGGGTTGAATTATCAGTATACTATGTTGAAAAATCAAGATGATGCTGATCATAAGAAAAAGATAAAGGAAATTGACGCTGTGGTGGGGCTTTGTTTCTTTTTGTAGAAAAAACTTAAAGGCATACATTTAAATAATTGTATGCCTTTAACTATCACTGTTTATCAATAAGTGGGCTTAGTAATAAGGCGAGATCATCAAGTAAATAACAACACCAGTAAGGCTGACATAAAGCCATATCGGCATGACCCAACGAGCGATTTTTTTGTGTTTTTCGGTTTTCATGTTCAAGCCTCTGGCAATTGACACCAATGCCAAAGGCACAATCAAAGCGGCAAGCAGTATGTGGGTGATTAAGATAAATAGATACACAACTTTAATCATTCCTACACCTCCATAAGCTGTTGAAGGCGTTGTAAAGTGGTAAAGCAAATATGATCCAAGGAAAATTCCAGTGAAGCCCAGAGCGGCGAAAATGAAATTTCTGTGCAGGGTTAGCTTTTTAAGTTTAATGCTGATCAAAGCCCCAAGCAAACTAAGGAAGGTCAAACCGTTTAGCGTCGCATTCAATTTGGGAATGTAAGAGAAATCATAGCTTTGTGATAAAGTGATCGTTGGTATAAAATAAGCAAGGCCAATCAAAAGGTTTATGCCAATGGATAAGATCCATATTGCTTTGGAGTAGTTTCTTTCGGTTTTTACAAGTTCGGGCATGTGAATATAGTTTTGCAGTGTTTGCTGTTATATAAGAAAAGATTCAATAGTGCTATTTTAATTGAATATTTAGAGATTTAAAATAAATTATTCACAAAGTTAGCTTTCGATTTTATTTGATATTCTTAAGTTCGAAGGATTGAAATAATAGAGGGCTAATTCCCAGCAACAGTTATCAATTTATCAGAGTGGAACATCGCTGCCGGTGAAATTACGGGTTCATCCAATGGAGTATTATTCCCATACCTTTCTTTCATTTTCGACTGGACAACCTTGTCGCGTAAATCAAAATCGGATAAATGTTGAAGGCTTCCAACTTCTATACCTGTAGCTTCTTTGTAAATTTTCCAGACCAGCTCAGAGCAATAAATTTTGTCATCCGACCATTCGAAATGAATATCGTAGGGTTTGTTCAAATAGTGGCTCCCTACCTGTTTCATCTTTTTTATAGCGTCTTCGGTTAATGCTGTTTCCGCATTTTTAAGACGCTTGACTATGTAATGACCATTTTGGCCGCGAACAATCCATTTTTTCAGAGAAGTTAATTGAACAGGTTGTATTGCCTCATAAACAACATATTGGTTATCTCTCTTGAATATGATTCCCATATGGCTGTACTTTGAATGCGTAGCAAGTTGAATTGCTTTGCTTTGGCTTGATTGAGAGGTTTGGAAGATGATATCGCCTTCTTGTATCTCATTGCGCAATTTGAAATGTTTGAATCGGGCAGTGTCATTTTTTACTCCTTCAGCAAATTGATGCATTTGAATGCCAGAATAAAGAAGGAAGCTAATTATGCAGGCTGTAAGAAAAGTTATGAATACCTTCATTCGAATTTAGTTTTTAGTGATCTAGTTACGCTAAGTTACGATGAAGCAATCATAAAAATTGAATGAAATGATTTGCTATGCTAAAAAGTCCTCCAAATCATTTCAATTATAATCTTAGTGAAAAGTCAGCACTGCCAGTATGATGATCGCAAATCCCAGAACAAATGCCGCTTTGCTATAAGGCTCTATTTTAGCGAGGTATTTTTCCGCATTGTCAGTTTTTGCTTTTTTTGAGTAAATAGCGATGATGGAAATCACTACGGCTAGTAGAATAACCAGTCCAAGCTTGATTTTTAAATACAGAATACTGCCCAGCGCTTGCCAGTAAGGAGTCATCAAATATCCGCCGGAAAGAATCAGCAAGAACAAGCCGATATGTCCAATTCTGCTCAAAGGCAATATTCTAATACTGAATTTTAAAAGGTCGGATTTTTCGAGTTTGGCATTGGCGATTTCCAATATCATAAAGGCGAACCCTGTTCCTAAGAACATGGCTAGTCCAATAAAGTGAACGATTAACATGATGTCTCGCATAACTAATTCTTTTTGATGGTTATATATTTTTCTAAAATTTTCTGAGTCAAGGGCACAAAGAAGCTTGCTATTGGGAATCCTATGGCTAAACCTAATGCTGTGCTTCCTAGCCAAGCGTTTATAAATTTTGGAGTAAATCCAACGTTTATCGCAATCATGAAGAATGACATGAAAAACAACATGATGAAACTGATAATCAAGCTGAATATGATTCCGTAGATGCTTTTATTGACAGTCATGGTTAGTGGATTAAAATGGAAAAAAATGCGCCTGTGTTCCATTCATCCATGAAGTTTTCACCAATGAATCGGCTATTGATTGCGGCTCCAAGCCTTATGTTCTTATACTGGATACCCAAACGCGAATTCATGTATGAAAACTCATGCTCTCTGGTAGCAGTTGCCAAGTTTGAAGCGCCTTGAATGCTGAAGTAAGGTTGCCAGCTTTTTTGTATGTCCGGATACCATTCCAATAGCGCGAATAGTTCTGCGATCCTTGTTTCGCCAAATTCAAAGGAAGGCTGAAGCACTAAGCCAAAATTGCGGGAAAAATGCGTGTATTGTCCCGCGATGATAGGATTGAATCCTCCGAAAGCTTTTAAATTCGCTCCGGCACCCAAAGAAAAATGTTGTGTTAGATTATAGGAAAATATGGATTGAACAATATATGAGGCCTCCTGATTTGCTCCATGACTGCCTTCATTGTCGTTTCTTTTGTGATTCACTTCATAGTTGACTAGGTTGAAATAGTTGAATTGGTCATTTTTGCCAAAGTTTTTGGAAATAATATTCTGAAACATTAGCCATTTATTGCCAACCATCAGTTCGATAGGTATTGGAGCTTCATAGCTTCCATATTCTTCAGTTTGACTGTGATCTTGAGCATAACTTATTATGCTTAAGCAAGTAAAAAACAGTATGATGATTCTTTTCATAACTTGATGATAATTAGGTTTCTAAACTTTTGATAGTACAAAGCTAGAGACTTGCGATATGAATTTAGGTGTGCTTAAATGGGTGTAAAGTGTGAAAATCTAGGTAAATTTGAAAATGGAAGAAAATATTGAGCAAGTTGCTTCGATCAAAAATTTATTGGAAAGGATAAACCTTGACAAGGAACAAAAGAATGATTTTTTCCATATAATCCATTATGGAGAAGACAAGCATAAGTTGCCAAAACAGATAAACTTAAGATCGGAGCATTTTTTTGAAGTGACTTTGGTTAAGAATTCATCCACGGATGTTTCGATAGATGGGACAAGCGTGAATTCGGATAAAGATCTATTAACATTTCTATCTCCGGGCCAGACGATTCGAATCAATAGAGAGCGAGAAGGCGATGAAAAAGAAGGTTTCATCTTATTTTTCACGGTTGACTTTTTGCCATTTTCCTCCACCATCTATAGCGTCATTCAGCATTTCCCGTATTTCAACATGCACTTTTCACCTGTGTATTTTATTACACCAGAGCAATCTGCTTATTTCTTCGAGATTATGAACAAGATCTACAGCAAGTTCAAGAATACTAAGAAAGAGGATATGGAAATTATAAAGTCTTACCTCCACATTTTGTTGCTTGAGTTCAAACAGCTGTCTGATGAGTTAGTCATTGCTTCGCATTCCCGAGCGGAAGAACTTACTTACAAATTTGAGAATCTGCTTAAGCAAGCGGAGAAAAAATCACTGGTGAGAGAGTATGCTGATCAGCTAAATGTCAGCTCTGTGTATTTGTCCGAATGCGTGAAAGCGACTACGGGAAAACCCGCGAAAAAAATCATCACAGAATACAAGCTTCGCGAGGCGAAGTCGCTGTTGAATTTTAGTGAAAAAAACGTGGATGAAATAGCTGAGATTGTTGGGTTTGAAGATCGCTCGAATTTTATCAACTTCTTCAAAAAGAATGCAGGCATGTCACCTAATAAGTTCAGAAAAGCGAGTTTGGGAGCTCATTGAGTAGTTATATAAAAGCTATTCTGAAAAGCAGTTACTGATTACGTTGATAGCTTCTTTTAATTTATCTGTATTAAAACCTTTCAATAGTTCAGTTTGAATCAATCGATCTTTGATAAATTGATTTGCATCGTTTAAAGATTTGTCATCATCAATGATTAAAAAATCTTTTATATCTACTTCTTGGATATAGCACTCTATTTCCTCTTTTCGATTTCTACAGTTCTTATAGTTTGGCAAAAACTCTGTAATAGGACTGTTGATTTGCCTGAACATGAAAATTTCATTGAAGTCATCCAAGCTTTTGACTGTTCTTCGAGTTGAACTTAAAACAATGTCGAACTTTTTGGTTTTTAAGAGTCGATTAAGGTTTGAAACGCAAGTTGTATTAAATTTTGAATAACCATCAGAGTCAATTTCATCCGCTTTCCAAGTTGCCGTCGTGATTAACACGCCATCAAGATCTAATATCAATTTGGGTTTGATCATTTTATAATGTGGTTAATATTAACATACTTAGTTCATATAATCGAATTTAAGGATTTATTTTCATCTACAGAAAGATAATTATTACATGTGCTTACAACTATAACATTCATCAAAGCTTAATTAAACAGTTGAGAAGGAAAGAGAAAAGCACGAAAAAGGTATTCGCGCTTCTGAGGTTGTAATAGCTAAATTTAAGAGGAGGTTCTTATATTTTTCGGATATTGTTGATGGACTTGATGAAATACTGGTAGTGATACGGAGTGCCGGTTTTTGTTCTTCCATTGGAGGAAATTTTAGGCCCCGCATTAGTATTGTACACATCAGGGAAGTACCATCCATAAACGCTTGCTGAACATGAATTATAAGTTCAAGAAATAAATTGGCATGGCTAAAAATTTGGCTTTGATCTGCATCAGCGCTAAGCTCAAGATAATTGGCAGGGCAATAAGAAGCCATTTGACTTTAGGAGTTTGCCTGTTTGAGATAAATAGGCTCAGATTGTAAAACCTAAGAGTCACTGCAATCCAATCATACAGATAAACAGCTTCATCAGGAGCTCCTCCAAAGCCTACCATATATCCTCCTTTCAAAATGAATAAGATGGTAAGATAGAGTATGAATTCGATTGCAAATATTCCTATTCTATAATGCTTGGAATGAACGAAAAATGTTGAGCCAATTAGTGAGAAACTGATTAAAGCAAATGAAGCTCTGTAAATCTCAAGATCAGGAGTGATATAGCTAATGCAACCAACATTTTGAGAGAAGTCAATCGAAAAAACATATCCCAATACGATCCAAAACACGATTAGAATCGCCCATTTGTTTTGATTAAGTTCAATACGATTCATGTTCTTCTTTTAATTTGCTTTAAAGTCGATTTCCATGTTTTCGATTTTTCCGATTTTAAATTCTGATCCTTCTACAAGAAACCTTAGGCTTAACCTATCGAATTCTCCATGCAATTCACATTCAAAAACATCTTCATAATTCTGGTTATTTCGTGACATCCACAACCAACAAAAAGATTTGTTAATGCAATGTGAGAAAATAGAATTTTCATTGCTATTAATAAAATCAAAGACCTTGGCGTAAGGATGCTTTGCAGGTGGGTTTGAACTTAAAATATTAATAATAATTTCGTCATAATTAGGCTCGGCTTTTAGCGACAGGAGCTTGCCTGTTTCCATCTCAAAAATTATCTCGATGATCATGGGCTTGGAAGCTTCATCATAATCCAAAGCAATAACTTTTACTGCTTTTACCCTCTTATAAATAATATCTTCCCAATTCATCATTAAAATACAAGCTTTATTTCTTAGTGATAAGATACTAAATATATTGAGCTTTACAGTTGTTGAAACCAAGAAAGAGCTTCCGAATTGTTGTGATTATAAAATCAATATGTTGATTTGCTTTATTTGCCCTTTGTTTAAATATTTGATTTTTGAAATGTGGATGTATCTGTTATATTTAGTAGTATTAGATGAATTTTTTATAGTAAATTAAAGTCTATTGAAAATGGGGTTGCAAGTAGTAATTGTACCGTTTTGTTATTTTTAATTTGATATGCAATAGCATTTTAAGAACCTATTGAAGAATTAATTATAAGTCGCACGTATTTTTATATTAGAACAAGAGTTGATAACATTAAAACCTATGGAAGATCTTGAAAATCAAGTTAATTTTAATGATTTAATTAGTAAGTACAATTTTAAGAGCGTTTGTTTTTCGAACCAAGATATATTCGATCGAAGTTATTGGGCTAGTACACATTCAGACCAGTACCAACCATTTACCCATAAATGTTCGAACTGTGAATCAGGGACATTGATAATTAATTATGGACCAACGAATTCAGATATGGTATTTACTTCCGAGTTTTCAAGCGAATTTAGCGTTAGTGAGTTGGAAAGGATAGGAGGTTTGGGGATGTTTTGTAAGCTTTCAAGTTGCGCTTCTTGCAACCAACTGTATTATGTCGGTTTTGCTTATATCGAACCGCAAAATGGTCGTGAAGTACTTGTGTTGAATAATATTATTGAATTAGTCGAAAAGTAATTAAAAGAACTTAAGGTAGAGGTTTTAATCAAATAATATGAAGCGGAGCGTAAAGGGGGGCTTCTTTCAATAACCTCGAGATAGTAACAAGTAAATCAAGAATTTTGATGGAAAACATAGACATAGAAGAACGCAAACCGATTTGGATTTTGTTGTCAAAATTATATTTGTATAATAAGCGAGAAGAAATAAATTATAAGGAATTGGTTGAGGCAATGATCAAAAGCCCTTTTTCCTTTGAGGAGATAGAGAGCATTAATAAATATGAAGTGTTTCCCGTTCTTCATAGTTATTTAAATCGTGAAGCTTGTGAACCTGACTTTTTTGAGGAAAATTCGTTGTTTGCCAGTATTTTGGATTTTTTGAACAATAAAAGCAATTTTGAAAAAGCTCAAACCGAATTGACTTATTTCGCATATAAATGGACTCAAAGCATACAATGGGTGACATTTGCTCGTAAGTACAATGAATTGAAGGATGAGGTCGCAAATAAATAGATATGAGTGCATTTCCGGAATTGCTTATAATTGATTTTCAAAAGTTTAGCAATGAAATTATTCCCGCATTTATAGAAGGAAGCAGACATCCGCTTATAAAAGACGAAATCAAGTATTACAATGATGCTTATTGCAATAAGCTATTAGAAATGAGCTGGCCTGAATCCCTTAATTTGCAAGATGTATTTAAAAAGCATGAAGAACATTTTTTTGAGATTTCTTCGCAAATAATGGTAGGAGAACAAGAAACTCTTGTGGAAAATAATCAAGGATGGTGTTTTGAAGATTTAATTGTTTTATTTGAGAGAGTTTTGGTAAGAAACTGTGTGTTGTATTATGCAAATTTAGGAAGATCATATTCCATTGATTCCATTGTTGAAGTTGAAGATTCAAAACTTATGAGAGTCCTGGATAAATTAGATTTAGGGGCTTTGATTTGGAATCAAGGCGGAATAGGCATAAGAGGATGGATATCAGAAACGGAGGTTAGGGATCTAGCTAAAGGAGTATTAACATTAAAAGGTGATAGTCAATATAAAAGTCAGTTTGAAACATTGGTGCGAATGATATCGATCGCCGCGGAAAACAACTATGGACTGTTATATTCAGAAAGTTTATTCCCAGTAATTGAAAAGAAGATAAATATTGAAAAAGTTAACACTGAAATTGTCAAACTATCTATTCAACGAAAACAAGGAGCATATGGCGAGCCAGTATTTATCGCTGAAGGCTTGTGTTGATAAAATAGAGATAGAGGGGTAATGTTAATTTTAGATTGTACTATGTGGGTTTTTGGAGCAAGAGACTGCCTATTGAACAGGCAATCTCTATAATACAATTACAAACTATCTTGGATTTTTTCCACCTTTAGGATTATTGCCGTATTTGTCGAATATTTCGTCAAACTCACGCGGGAATGGGTTGTACGTGTTGTTCTCTTTTACTAATGGCTTGAAAACTTTTTGTATCATATATGTTTTAGAGCCATCGTTAGGAATAACTTCAACTTTAACTGCAACGGATAAATTATTTACAGGCTCGCCTATTATAAAGTTTTTATTACTAGTACTATACTCTCGGTAGGCTTTTTCAAACTCTTGAGGGGTAATATAGAAATTATTAAATGCGATATAGTTAGTCTTCCATATTTCTCTATGAGTATCTAATGCAGCTGGCTTAGCTCCATTAAATCCTGAAGTCATATTGCCCCATATGAATTGAGAAAAACCATCTTGTTGATTTGGATAAAGATCTAAATTTACATTTTTCTTATTGTATAAAAGTTCGTAAGATACATTGACAGTAGCTTTGTCTTTTACATGGGGGTTTATCGTATATTGTATGTCATCTATACGAAAGTATTGAGTGTAAATGTAATGAGAGGGGTTGTATGGATCTCGATCAGAGTAGGTAATACCTGGGTTCAATATCATTCTTTCTCCTCCAACAACCACGGGTTGTTTGTTAACATGAAAAATACCAAGATCTTTAGGCATTTTATAGTTAACGCTGATTTTTCCAACGCCTTCAGTAGTAATTTCACCATTTAAATCGATTTCAAGATTAGCTTGAAGTTCAACTTTATCTATTGTTTCAGTAGTATTGCTGCCAAATAATGAGGCTGATATAGAAGAAAAAGCCCCGGATATGCCAGAATTAATAAAGCCTGATAGACCATTTTCTAATGATTTGAGGCCTTTGTCTACTAAACTGTTATAAAGATTCTTGACATTAACGCTTGATTTAGATTTAGAAGAGTTTTCTTTAACTACATTTATTATTGAGTTGATATTTGTTTGTGTAACATTTACAACAGAATTTACTGTTTTTGTAT
This sequence comes from Aureibacter tunicatorum, assembly GCF_036492635.1. Lineage (GTDB taxonomy): Bacteria > Bacteroidota > Bacteroidia > Cytophagales > Cyclobacteriaceae > Aureibacter > Aureibacter tunicatorum. The sequence continues at coordinate 3,634,400 of NZ_AP025305.1, read as the reverse complement.
GTGTATGATGAGTACTTTTGTCTACATTGATTAAACTTTCAGTACTGAGAAATGGAGAATTGGACGATCCTGTAATTGTTCCTGTAATATCACCAGTAATTGATCCATTTAATTTTAGTTGAGATCTTGTAATGGGTACTATTTGAAAAGTTAAGAATCTATTTTCATAATTTACAGGATCATAAGCTGTGACATCAAATTCAAAGCAATACCAATGATTTCGGCTTAACCCTGTATTTGAAAAGAGACTGTTTGTAGTTGCAGTTGATGTAGTACTTTTTAAAACTTGTCCTTGATTGTCTGTTGCTGAGAATGCTGTAACATGGTGATGAAATAATTTGGATTGATTTCCTCCTGATTGATCCACTCCTAAAGCTCCTAATAAATCATTCCCTGAGGATGATGATGTGTGAAAATAAAAGAACTTAAATTTTCCTAAATATTTATTATATAAGCCAATTGCTGCTACGTTTACAGTTAAATTGTTGGTGAAACCATTATATAGTACTTCCCAACCATCAATTTTTTTTATGTCATTCGCTGATGCATAAGGGACGGTTGAATAGACGCCTGGTTCCCAGGGGTATAGGAAGTTATTATTAGTATATCCACCTGCTATTTTTATATTTCTAGGTGGATTATTAAGATCTATTGAGAAGTTTGTGTTTGAACTGTTGGTGTTAGCGCTTCTAGTTGACCCTGCAGGACCTCCAAAATTAGTTAATAATTGTGCTTCTAAATCATGGCCAGTAAAAGACGCTAAATCTGAAGAAGCGTTGGAAGAGTTATTTGCAATTTTCGTTTCATTTGAAATTGTTTCAATTTCATCTTTACATGAAAAGATGAAGAGAGTACTTAATAAAATGACTAATGATAATAAATTTGTTTTTTTCATAAATGAAAGGGTGTTTTTGTGATTTAATTATCGAAAGTACATTGTAAATATTATAAAGCAAAATAATCAAATTTTAAGTAATTAAGTTTTTGAATTATATTATTAATTATTTTTGTCATAAAAAATAACTTATATATATGTTAATGATATTTATAGTTAATTATAATTTGTTTTAATTTATGTAAAATGTTATTTATTTATCTCTATTATTAATATTAAAAATTATTTAAAACTTATTTTTAATGAGAAAATTTACATTTAATTTTGATGTTGCTGAGGATTTTGAGCTCATTAAAATAATTGGTGTTTAAAATATTATGCCTGTTTAGTTAACAACCCTTTTTTTATTCGAATAACTCGATAGTTCATTTGTATAGATGCCGTATCCATCGTCATTGATGTGTTTAATATAAGTTTTTAATTCAGGCGCGTACCACCAGGTATCAGACATTTGCCCGTTGAAGCCTCTGGAGTTGGTAACTGTGCCATTGTACTCTATCTTATATGCCATGAATTTTCCCGCCTCCACATTCAGTTCTTCAAAGGCAACGACTTCCACGTCTTGACTGGTTTTGCCTGTAGTTCCTTCATTGTTTTCCCATTCTGATTCGTATTTCCATTTTTTTCCTACAAACAAGGGCCAGTCACGAAAGGGAGTGTCATCATGTTTGTATTCCAGTGAAGCAGAAAGCTGAACGGTATCTACTCCATTCCAAAAGCCCAAATCGCCTTTATAGTCCACTATTTCTTGTATATCTTTTCCTTCTGCTTTGACTTCTCCTTCTACCTTGCGATGCCATTTCCAGACCCATTTTTCACCCAATTTATAATCTTGAGGCTGAGGCCTGTCAGTTTGAGATGGAGTACAGCCGGCAATAATCCATATTGCTGTCAATTGAATTAGTATTGTCTTTGTCATGGGTATTAAGTTTATAGTTTTTTTAATTCTTCATCTTCGTTCCAAAGAGGAATATTTATTTTACTTTCGGTACTGAGTTTCAATATCAGCGGTGTGTTGGTATCTTGTATTGATTCGGTGCTGATGTCTTTGCCTGTGCCGTAGTTTATCTGGGAATAAGAGTTTTTATTTCCATTGATGATAATGATCAGTTGGCTTCCTTTGGCTATTTTTTTACTGACTATCCGTGTATTGTCAAAAGCTATTATTGTTTCTTTATGAGGAATCAAGAGTTCTCTTTTCTCTTTGCTTTTAGCATAGCTCGCTCTGCCGATATAATAGGTCAAGTGGAAATATTTTCCCTCTGGAGTCCGTTCATAGATATTGACAGAGAAGTCAAAGTCCTTTTTGTTTGATGTTATATTCAATTCACCAGAGAAAGAACCATTGATGATTTTCTCTTCTTTAAAGGCTGAAGTTTTGAATACCAAGCCATCATGCAGGTTGATACTGTCTTTGATGATCGGCCAAGGATAATAATCCGTATTATTGGAAGTTGATCTGTCTGCTAAATCGATCTTAAGTTCTAAAGAAGCTTGCTTGTTGATACTCTGATCAGAAAGCATATAAGACTCGTCAGATTTTTTATCGCTCAAGTAGTAAACAAGTGAATCATTATTCATTGCTTGAAGTGAAGACGCATGAAGCCATGTGTTCTTGCCCATTACCTGAAAGTTGACTTTGTCTTTGAGTATCTCTGGCTTTTTCTTTCCTTTGAGTATATAATCAAACCAATCAAAGACAAGCTCTTCGCGAATATTGATCGTTGCTACAGAATCGATCTCATAACCTCTAAGGTTAGCCCTTGAAGCAAATTGCGCCCCCCAGTGATCGTATGGCCCGATAAGTAAATAATGTTCTGCATTGGGTTTGTATTTCAGGTGCTCGTTATAATAATACATGGCGCCACGTTGTCCATCATCATAATATCCAGTAGTCGATAATATAGGAATGTCGATATGCGCAAATTCCTCTTTGTGGGGAATCATGCTTTGCCAATAACTGTCATAACTAGGATGACTGATCCACTCTTGAAATAATGGATTGGGTATTCCATCGATAGAGTCCATCTTATTATAAGCTTTTCCTGTTTCAAACCAGGTGTTTTGAAGCCTGTTCCATCGCTTTCGGTCAAAGTTAGCGTTATTGTCCAGATATTGATTATTAGTAACGTATGAAATCCATTTGTAAGGGAAATTATGAAATACATTATTTTCCATTGGCACATCTATTCCCGGGGCAGCAGAAACAGAAGGCACTATTGTTTTCAATGCGGGATGAACGCTTTCTTTCATAGAAGCCCATTGAGTAAATCCATTATAACTGCCACCGTACATTCCTACCTCTCCATTGTTCCAACTTTGCTTACTGATCCAGTCGATCACAGCATATACGTCTTTATGCTCATGTTTATAAGGTTCGATAGCATTACTGCTTTTTCGCTTTCCTCTGGAAGTAGCAATTACACCTACATAGCCCTTGGATGCTGCTATCATCGCTTGGTTCTTGTTGGAATTGTCTGCGTATATGGTGAAGATTAAAATCGCCGGCTGAGCTTTACGTATGTTTCTCTTTCTTACAATAATGACTGAAAGTTCAGCTCCATCTATATCCGAGACGATCAGTTCTTCTTGTATGAGATATCGTCGGTTTTCATCTCTATCTGCTTCTTCAAATATAATAGGCTCAGTGGATGAATAAACATAGTATAGAAAGTAGGTTCTTAATAGCCCTAAAGTTTCATCTGCTGTCAGTGTGGGGTTGGAAATGCTTTGGTAATTGTCTTTAAAACTATCTGTAAATTGCGCTACAGCATCATAAGTAGTAAAGCTGATAGTTGCCATCGAGGCTTTTGTGTCATTGCATTGGCTTAGATATTCTCTAAATAGAGATCTGTATATACCTTGGAAACTCTTGTTTGAATTGGTCTGTGCATTTTTAGCTTTGGCAAATAGCTCGTATTGGATATTGGCAGCATGGCCTTGTCTTGATTCTGATGGTTTTCTCTGATTTTTTATCGTCTTTATTGAAGCCTCATATTGACCAGCCAATATTTCCAATTGAAATTGATCCCTTAGTCCAAGTTCTAAAGCTGTTGATTGAGTATAGTCGATATAAGATTGAGCTAATTCTTTCATTGCTTTTTCAATAGCCAATGAATCAGATATCGTTGATTTATCAAAATTAAATGACTGACTCAAAGTTGTAATATTAATGGATATCAGAATCAGTAATGTCAGTGTATATTTCATTTTTTGTTATTGTTTATGAATGCATAAAGAGGGTAGGCTAGCTTATTCAAAAAGAAAAATGATTTGATAAAACCCTCTCTCTTAGCTCACTCCGAAGGAAGATAACTTAGTTTTTAGAAGCTGTTCCAATTTCTGAATCGGGCGGACTGACGGCTGGACACTTCAAGAGTTTCACCTGTAGTCAATGTGATATTCAGTTTTTGCTTGAAGCCCGGACTTATTTTTTCTATGTATTCTGTATTGACTATCTGACTGCGGTTGATTCTAAAAAATACCGTTGGGTCAAGCTTTTCTTCTATGAGGTTCAGAGATCTTTTGAGCATAGCCTTGTTATCTCCAAAGTGAAAACGGGCATAATTATCCATGGACTGAATCAACCGAATATTCTTCAAAGGCACGAAATAGCATTGCTCTCCGTCTTTGATGAAAATCTTATAATGCATAGGCAAAGGAGCTTTTTTCACTTCTATCTTTGAAAAATCAGCCTTGACCTTCTCTATCGTTACAGCAAAACGTTCCTCCCTCAAAGGCTTTACGATATAATCCAGAGCATTCACTTCAAAGGCTTTGACGGCATATTGATTATAAGCCGTGGTAAATACCACTTTGGGAACGATCGACAGTTCTTCAAGCAGTTCAAACCCTGACTTTTCGGGCATATGAATATCCAAAAATATCAAGTCAGGACGTTCTTTTTCGATCTGAGCAAGAGCTTCATTTACATTAGAAGCTTCTCCAGTTACGATGAATTCGGGATAATCAGCCAAAGCTCTTTTTACTTCTTCCCTCGCAAGTCGCTCATCGTCTATGATGATGGTTTTATATGTATTCATATTCTCTTTGGATTGGTATTGTTAGGGTAGCTTGCACAAGGTCATTATCTGTATTTTGCAGTTCAAACTCGGCTTTACCATCATAATGAAGCTGTAACCTTTTGGTCAGGTTATTTACTCCAATACCAGTTTCTCTTTGATTCTCAGATAGCTTTCCAGGGTTTTGAATGATAATTCTAAAATCATTTTCAGCTTTGGAAATTTCGAGTTTTATTTCACCTCCATTTATGCGCTTGTCTATGCCGTGTTTGATTGCATTTTCCACCAACAACTGTATGCTTAGTGGTAAGATCAGGCAGCTTTCTAGTTCCTTGTCTACAGTTATAGACATGTTTAATCTTTCTTCAAAACGGATCTTTTCCAGATCAATATAATCTTTTACCAATGCCAGTTCTTCTTTGATAGTAATAAAGGGAGCATCTTTTTCATAAAGCGAGGTTCTTAATATATCAGATAACAAATCCACAGCTCTTCTTGCCAGCTTTGGGTTTTCTATAATCAGTGACTTGATGGAGTTAAGGGAGTTGAACAGAAAATGAGGATTCAGCTGAGTAGACAAGTTATCCAGTTGAGCTTGTTTGGCGATTACCAGCAGTTCTGCATTTTGTTCGGCAGTCTCCAGTCTGTTTTGATGATAATGGTATAAATGATAAGCCAAAATCCAGATCGCCATCAGACGCAAGCCGGTAATCAATACAGGGTTCCAATTGTCCAGAGAGTCTAATAACAGATAATTCTTATTGGCGATGAAGTTGCAAAAATAATGCGTCTTGAGATTGGCAAACAACATATAAACTATTGCCATGAATATAACCGAAGGGATCACTCTGATGAGTAAATTGCCGAGATTATGTTCGTTCCAATTGAGTTTTTTAGCATAATGTCTGTAAATATGCGTTAAAACTATTCCCAGAGCAATGTCCAAGACATAATTAAGCAATGTGAAAAACAAGCCGAATTGATCTCTGGTATATACCGTATATGCCCAATATATGGATACCGTTCCCCATCCGATCAGTTGGCATTTCCAATAGAGAGAAATGATCCTGTTGTCTGTTATGTATTTAATCCCTTTCATTGACACAAAGAAAGTCTGATCATGCTAATTAAAAAAGAAAAAGTACACAAGCGTCAAGTATCGGTGGTGAAAGTAAAAGATTGATATAATATCGACGATTTACCAACTACTTTCTCTGGTTGCGGTTAACAAGTCATGTACGCTTCCCAGACTCCTGTCCAAAAGAAAAAAACGTCTTTCCCTTCATCAATTGGGAGTGGTGGAGTGATTCAAAGGGATGTTGGTTTTGAAGTGGAAGTGAAAAACTGGCGAACGTGGAGTCCGATAGATCTCAAAATGTTGCCTGTTGCTGTTCGCAGGAAAAATTATGGATTCAGATATCCTCATGAAAGCAAGGAAGTCTTGCTCAAAGGCGATAAATATCAATTAACAGCCGATCTTCCTACGGATCAGTCTGTACCAGAGTTTGTGACTGATCCGGAGCCTGAGACGCCCGAAGGCTTGAAGTCAACCATGGACACATTTAAAAGAATCGAGAATGTTGTAAATATCCTTGAAAGGGAATATCGTGCTGATGGCGATAAGCTTCCTACAGTGGAATGTCTTAGACAAGAAGGACAGGTAGTAAGGGAGGATGCGATATTCGATACCAAGGGAGAGGTTCCTGATTTTCATGCCCAAGCGAATGTCGGACTTAAAATTTCCAAGATTCCTGATCTATTAAACCGCTCAGGCGAATTGCCGCCTTCTAATTCCATGAATGAGCGCCTGACTCGAATCAAGTCGGTTAACACTCCTCCAGCAAGATTGGAAATGGAATCTATGAAAAACGCCCATGATAAAGCTAGGCTAGCCTTGGACAAGTTCTTTGGAAAGCATGGGGATGAAATGATTTTCGATCAGCCGAGCCCTGAGCTTATCGGTTTGGTAACGCTTATGGTCAACTATATCGAATGCCCGATGATCAATTTTCATACATATACCAAAGGCATGTTTCCGGTCATGGCCAGAACGGATTTTGCAAGCATCTATGAGTTGCTTCCTGATGAGGAACAGCAGTTTTTTCAGCAGGATGATGGATTGTATTTTATGAGAATATTCGAATTGGTCGACTTTGATCCTTCTTTTCGTTGTCCTCATTTCATGCAAGAACAGTTTTTTACAAAAGGTGTCAGAAGAGAGAATTTGCACGCGCCTATCCAAGATCTTGATCATTTGTCTAGGGAACTTTGGATAAGAAATATTCCATTGGGCGTGGACGCTCTGACTACTAAAAACTATCCGGGACCTGATTTTCAAAAAGAAGATTTGAATACGATGGGGAGCTGGGAGGGAATGTTTGATAAGATCGGTCCTCAAAAACAGTCAGTGCCGATCTTTGAACTCAGGAGGCTTCAATATACGAATAATACCGAAGAGCTTGGCAAAATAGCTCATGATGTTTTTTTGACGATAATGGCTTTGAACAATGAGTCTTGATCGTGATGGATTTTTGTTAAATACTCGATTAATTTGTTAGCTTGGTTATGAAACAAAACTGTCGATTCTTAAAGTGGAAACGACAGTTTTGAATATTTTATGCGGCAACAGGTTCCGCGTTGACTTTTTTATCAGCATAATAGGAAACAGCTAAAATCAAAAGGCCTATTACCGCTCCAAAATACTCTCCGTCATTGACATTGACATGAGCGCCTACGGCAAGAATGAGGTCATAAGCAAAGCCTGCATAAGCCCATTCTTTCAATGTTTTTGATTTGTTGGTCCAAATAGCAACGAGGCCTAATATTTTAGCTATGGCTAAAGGGTAAATTATAAAAGTTGGAAAACCTATGTTGATATAAGTTTCACTTACCATTTCGTAGTTGAATAAATACATGCCCGCGCTTAATAGCATTAGCATTGTAAGCAAGGCAGTTGAGATTCTGAAGATTAACAAGTTTTTGTTTTTCATGATAATATTATTTTAAATTATAATTCGTAATTACATTATTTACCGAGGTAATTAATTGGTCAAAATTTTTTATCCTCGCATTTTATTTAAAACATTTGTGACCAAATCAGCTTCCTCTTCTGTGAAATTTTCAAAATAATCGCACATGTCAATTTGAGCTTCAGCTTGGTCTATTTCAGATAATAATTCCAGCCCTTTGTCTGAAATTTTCAAGTATACAACACGTTTGTCTTCATGGCACTTTTCGCGAAGAATCAACTCTTTAGCCAAAAGTTTGTCACAAAGCCTGGTGGTGTTTGGAGACTTCTCAACCATTCTTTTCTTTACCTCATTCATGCTAAGCCACTCTTTAGCTCCGCGAAGAATTCTCAGAATATTGAATTGTTGAGATGAAATTCCGAAAGGTTTAATAAAATCACCAAATCTATTTTGGATCCAGTTGCTCGTAAAAACTATGCTGGACATCATTCTTTGTTTGCCGTTTGCAAACTTAGTGTTCATTTCATCCTCAATTCTTCCCATTTGCTGCATTTAATGATTGATATGTCAAATCTAATGAAAATTTACTTACCATGGTAATTAAATTATGTTTTTTTGAATTTTCATATATTGTATAGCTAAATAGTGTGAAAGTTAAATTTATGGCAGCATGGTTCGGTATGTTGTAAGTTTTTTGGTGATGCTTTTTTCTTTATCGTGCAATGAAACGAAAAAGATAGAAAATGGAGTTTGGGAAATTTCCAATTATTTTAATTATAATGAGTCGACCCCATATGCGCTCAATTTCAATGGTGATTCTGTTGATTTGATTTATTCATTATTCACTCAAAAGGCTAGGTTGAGTCCAGTTGATAATAGTATAAAGTTGAATTTTGTAAATGGAAAAAAATCCAGAGAGAATATCATACTAATGAATGACTCAATTTTGAGATTAGGTGGTTATGAATACTCTAAAACGGATTTTGAAAACCAGCTTTTTGAAAGTGAGCTTATTAATTATTTCCCCATCAATGGTTGCAATTATCGGCAAGAGCAAGGTGTGAATGATTCTTTTATATTGACTAGAGAGAAGGAACAAGCGACAGTATTTGCCAATGGTGTTTACATGAGTTTTGAAGATGCTTTGATATTTCTTGATTGCGATTGTTGTGACCGTTCCAAGAGAAATATTGAAGTTTATATTTCGAATAAAGCTCGTTTGATAGATCTTATAAAGTTGTATGCTTATTTAATTTCAGATAATATTTACCAAGTGAAGCTTATAATCGCTAAAAATGGTCTTGATGAATATGAATTTCAAAAGGATTATTTGATAGGCAAACTGGATTCTGTTTTGTTGAAAAAGTATGGTTTAAGTGATGAGAATTTTAAGTTTAGAGCCTTTCAAAAAAGGGGGGATATGGAAGAGTTTTATGTAAAAAGCGAAGATGAATTGCATTTAGCTCATGTTTTCATTGATAAGCTGGATGATTATGGCGTAGTGTATGTCAATGAAAACCTTACAATTCAGGGATATTTGACCTTGAAGGAATATCAATGCTATAATTCAAGTTGTATCAATCTTGTGTTGGTTGATCATGACTTTTCATTGGTTCATCGATAATTTGTATCATTTCAATTTGCTTTGCTAAGTCAAGAACGCAGACTGTTTAGGCAACCTTTAAGATCATTCAACCATCTTTCATTTATGTCATTTTCTTTTTCAGCAGATTTTAAGTTGTGTTCTAAATATGGGATGAAATCTTTGTCATTCAATAATGTTATCGCTTCAAATAATAATGTTCCAAACTCACCACCTTTGAGTTCCTTTATTATTTCACCTTTGATCGAAGTGACGTTTCTTTCGGCTAAACCTACAAGTGCTTCTAATTTTGTTTCTTGATGCTTGTCTTTAGTCCTTTTCTGCAAAGCCTCGATAATTTGCTCATTTGTATCATAACATAAAGTTCCTAGTCCAAATGTCGCCCAGTTTCTTATAGGAGCGTATTTATCTTCTGTCAATTCTATAAGCGCTTGGATTGATTTGCCATTGTTGATCCCGTTTAGAGCATGAGTTAAGCTATAGCGTATATTTTTGTCTTTATGGTTTTTGAAACGCACTAGTTGGGATACTTGACTATCATTTAGATTGTCATTGTTATGGCTTATTCCAAAGAGCAAGCTGAATAATACTTCCAAGCTTTTTATTGAGTTCAGCAATTCGAAATACAAATCAATTGTTTCTTGTTGGCGAAGTCTTGGCGAGTAACCTAATTGAGCCAATATGTCAATTCCTATTTTTTGGTGCTTTTCAGTATCTGATTTTGCTAGAATGTAAGCTTGCTTGTAAATATCCTCCGTTGCTCTACTTCTTAATTCTTGTATATTTTTCCAGTAACTTTTTTCCGTTTTGTTGTTCAGCAACCTTTGAAAAACTTTCTCATTGGTCCAGTCTTTTCTGCTCATGATTAAAAAAATGTAAGATTAAAATTGATTCAATATCGGAATTCGGCTCTATAATAATCCACCATTCAGTGTTGTGCTTTTTTAGATTTATTGAGCTTGGTTTATACATGTTTTGGAGGTCGACTTTGTCTTTTCCGTTCTGATTTTGGTTTTCATTTAGTCATTATGATACATTGAAGTTGTTCAACTCTTATAATTTAATGATATAATTAGTTTAAAGAGATATAATATTAAATAATAGTTGCGTTAAAATATATTTCAAACTCTTATTTGTTATTTTTTTGTTTTAATTATGAATTAAATAGATTTTTATCTTTTAATTGTTTTGCATTCAACAACTACAAGAATTTGCAATATCAAAATGACTATAGAACAGTTTTTTTCCACAGATTTAATACTTGAAAACGAGTCGGTATTAATGCGACCGTTAAGCATGAAGGATATTGACCAAATAGAGTCGATAAGCTACAATAAAGAGCTTGGGGAGTTTGGAGCAAGAGTGCATAATCGAGAAGACTTGGTAGATTATTTCAACTATTGCATCAAGGCAAAAAAGGACAAGGAGCTGTATCCTTTGATGATTTTAGACAAAGAAGATAATAAGCCCATTGGAGTGACTATGTTTGGCAATATTAGCTTTTATCATCAACGGTTGGAAATAGGCTGGACATGGATAGCAGAGAAATTTCAAGGAACAGGTGTTAATGCTATTTGCAAAAGCTTGTTGCTCGACTATTGTTTTAATGAATTAAACCTTAGAAGAGTCGAATTTAAAATTGATATCGCTAATATCAAATCTCAAAAAGCAATAGAAAAAATCGGCGCTGTCAAAGAAGGACTTTTAAGAAATTATAATATCCAGTCATATGGAGAAAGCCAAGGGACATATGTTTACAGTATTCTTCAGCATGAGTGGAAAAAAGCATATGATATGGTTTAGAAACAGCTTTCTTAGTATATCACAATATTTCCTGTAGCATCAAACCTCTAATATCAAACAAAACACACGCATGTTCAAAGTTAAATCTATCAGTTTATTAGCTTGTCTAATCGCTAGCCCTTTTTTCGCTTCAGCCCAATCGAATATCGATTCTCAAGAAGCTTTTCTTTCGAGTTTGAACGATCACATACCACTTTGGCAGGAAGAGTTTGCCGTGCCGGGAGTCGCTGTGGCGATATTTGAAAATGGCGAAATAATCCATAAAGAAACTTATGGTTATGCGGATGTCAAAAATAAAGTAAAAGTAACTGACAAAACAGGCTTTAATATAGGATCCATTTCAAAGACTGTTGCCGCTTGGGGTGTAATGAAACTGGTGGAGGAAGGCAAAATCAGCCTTGATGATCCTGCGGAAAATTATCTTACTAGATGGCATTTGCCGGAGTCGAAATATGATATTAATGGAGTTACGATCAGGCGCTTGCTAAGCCATACGGCTGGTTTGTCCCTTTCTGGCTATCCGGGTTGGTCGCCAAGCGACACATTGCCGAGTATTGAAGAGTCGCTTTCTGGCAAAAACAATGGACCTTCGGGAGTGGAACTAATCATGGAGCCTGGCACTCAATGGAAGTATTCGGGAGGCGGATACACTTTGCTTCAGCTTATTGTCGAGGAAGTAACTGGTGAAAAGTTTGAAGATTACATGGAAAGAGAGGTAGTGGACCCTCTGGGAATGTCCAGTAGCAGTTACACTATTGATCATGAAATATTAAAGGCTTCATCTCATGAGCATGATCGTTTTGGCGATATTTACCCATTTGAATTATTTACCGCCAAGGCGGCTGCAGGGTTTCATACTACTCTTGAGGATTTTGTGAAATTCGGATATGCCAATCTTAAGGCATCAGAGGCTGATGGTATTCTAGAACCATCTACGATGGACTTGATGAAACAGCCAGTGCCTGCTTCCAATGGTATTTATGGCTTGGGATATTTTGTGGATTCCGTGGAGGTGAATGGCTCTAAAGTGGCACTGGTAGGGCATGGTGGTGCCAATGATGGATGGAGAGCTCTCTTTCAATTTAATGACAAAACCAAAGACGGGCTGATTGTGATGACCAATTCTGGAAATGGAGGCAACTTATGGGAGTTAATAAGAAGCAATTGGCTTGGCTGGAAATATGATCAAGAAATGGATTATAGGAAAAGTATGTTGTCGGTTTTGCTAAAGCATGTGAAAAAAGAAAAAGCTTCTCAATTGATCAGCAGATACAAAGCTCTCAAATCAAAAAGTGATGAGTACACAACCAATGAAAACACCTTGAACAGCATCGGTTATGTATTATTGGAAATGAATAGAACTAAAGAAGCCATTGATATTTTCAAGCTGAATGCGGAAGAATATCCTAATGACTGGAACTTGTTTGACAGTTTGGGTGAAGCTTATATGCTCAATGGGAATAGTCGGAAAGCTATCAAATTTTATAGCAAATCCATCAAGCTCAATCCTCATAATACTCATGGAGCAAATATGTTGGCGAAACTCAGAAACTAACTATAATGAAAAAATTAATACTCGTTATAACTTTAACCACTTTATTTATGAATTTGTCATTCGGGCAAGGTATTCAGGAAGTATTCAAATCATTTCCGCTAATGTTCACTCCTAGGTTGACAAAAGAAGCAAAAGATTCATTGATCTCATTCGGAGTATATACGTTACCCGGAGGCGATACTACTGAAACAATGAAAGTTCAATATATGGAAGAGAGGGGGTTTATTAGACTGCAGTATTATTTTAAAACAGGACAGAGTGGATTTGTTGACATTCAATTCCGGGAATTTAAAAAAAATGATGGTTCATCGGTTGTAGTTTTATTCTAAATTTGGTGGAGCAAGAAGAGCATTTGATCAACATCGTGTTTTGGCATTTGATTACTCGAATGATGGAATTAGTCTCAATGAAAATCTTGGGTTGCCCAAATTATAGAGGCAAGAGAATTTTTATCGAATAATTTTTCTGATAGTTTAAACTCTGAAAAAATCATTTTGAATACAAGTTATGATTTAAAATCAGCAGAAGATAATTCTATTGAGTATCAGGTGAACCCCCAAACTAATCAATTTGATAAATGGATTAAGACATATAAGATTGTTTTTACATGGGATGGAGAAAGGTTTGAAAGAAAAGACTGATTGAGCATGCCAATTATATTGATAAACCTTTCAAAATTCCAGAATTAATATAAGCTAAACTAAATACAATGAACAAAACACTGCTAATTTTTTTACTAACAACATTTGCGATGATTTCTTGCAAGCAAGAAAATAGATCATCTCTAAAAAGCGAGCAAAGTCAAGCCATAAAAGACAGTTTAACTATCGAAATCGAGAAATTAAGCAAAGGATATTTCAACGGGTTGGGAGTGGCTGTTGTAGATTCTTCGGGAGTGATTTATGCAAAAGGAATCGGCTTCGCTGATATGGAAAAGAAGAAACCCTACACTTCGCATACGATCCAACCCATTGCTTCAGTTTCGAAAACGTTGATAGGAATCGCTTTGCTGAAAGCGCAAGAAAAGGGTTTATTGAATCTTGACGATCCGATAAGCAATCATTTGCCTTTTCAAGTAAATAATCCGTCTCATCCTGATGATCCTATAACCATTAGGCATTTAGCCACGCATACTTCATCAATAATGGATACTGAAGATTATATGAACCGTTCTTACATTTTGGAAGGGAATAGTGATGGTGTTAGCATTGAGGATATTCCCCAGAGCTTCAATCCCAATGAGGATAAGATTTCGCTTTCGGAGTTTTTAGAGAATTATTTGACGGCACAAGGTCATTGGTATGATAAAGATGCTTTTTCGGCGAATAAACCTGGAGAAATGTTCGAATATACCAATGTAGGCTCTACTCTTGCCGCGCATATAATTGAGCAGGTTTCAAATCAGACTTATGCGGATTTTACAATAGAGCATATTCTTCGTCCATTGAATATGACACATTCGAGTTGGACTTATGATTCGGTTGAATTTGAAAATGTATCCAAGCTGTATTCCAATCCAGAGACTAAAGTGCCATACTATTCCTTGATCACGTACCCTGACGGTGGTTTGTTGACTACGGTTAGCGATTTGAGCAAATATCTTAACGAATTGATTAAAGGATATTCGGGGAGCGGCACTCTTCTTTCTCAAAGGAGTTATCGTGAACTATTTAAAAAGCAATTGACAGCTGAGCAATTCAGTGATAGGAATCCAAATCATCCTTATAAAGATGATTATGACATTGGGATTTTCATTGGTTTTTCGGCTATGGACAATATTGGACACACAGGCGGGGATCCGGGAGTATCATCCATGATGTTTTTCAATGCAAAAGATAAAGTAGGAAGAATCTTGCTCGTAAATACAAATATTGAGAATCAAAACGGAGTCAATGCTTATTACAAGATATATGATAAGCTTGGAGAGTACGCTTCGAAGTTGAATTAAGATAAGCCTAGTGATATAGATTTTCTAAACGTATTTAATACAACATGATTTCTGAAATAATCAAATTGTTTAAAGAAGAAGCGACGCATGAAATAAATTGCGGGGTTGAAGAAATGAAACTTGATCGTATTGAAAAAGAATTGTCAATCAAGTTTCCACCTTTATTACGAGAGCTTTATCTAGTGACAAATGGAGCATATGACGGAGGACTTTTAATATTTTTATCTATTGATGAGTTGAAAAACATTAATGAGTTTGACTTTGGTTATTATAGTGAGAATGAGTCTGTGAATAATATTTTATGGGAATTTAACGCTGTTGGCGAACCGAATTGTTTAATAAAAAACTCACAAAACTATTATTCATTTATGGATTATAATTTTGGCGGTGCATATTGGTTTATAAATTTAAATCAAAATGATGCTGAATATGGGCAAATAAAATTAATATATAACCAGTCAAATGAGCATTTCAAATGTCAGAATACAATAAATGATTTTTTTAATATATTCAATCTTGAAGGGTGCATAGAATCTCTTTTAGGTTCAGAAGATGAAATTAAATTCTATTCATTAACTTAAAACTTGTGAAATATCGGTTACTTTTTTTCTGAAAGGTTGATAAATATATTTTTATCTTAGATAGATGAAGTGAATAGGATGTCAGCTAATAAGAATAGGAGCATATACTTATGTTTAATTAACTTCATTAAGCTGTTGTGTATTGGTTAAGAAAATTTAGATAAAATATTGAAAGCAGAAATAATTAGGTATTATGATAGCTTAGCGAGAATATATGATAAAGATAGATTTTCGAATAGTTATGGGAAGTACATTCATAGCCAAGAGCTTAAAGTGCTCAACAAGTATTTATCAAAAAAGAAAATAGATAAGAATCTTGATTTGGCATGTGGTACAGGCCGTTTTCTTGATTTTGCTAAATATGGAGCGGATATAAGCCTTGAAATGATCAAACTTAGCCGTGATAAATTTCCAAGTAAGATTATTGTCCATGGTGATGCTGAAGAATTGCGTTTCGAAGATAAATCTTTTGAGAATGTGTATTCATTCCATCTTTTGATGCATTTGGATTTGGAGACTTTAACACGAATTCAAAAAGAAGTTTCTAGAATTTGCAAGGCTAATGGACTCTTTATTTTTGATATTCCTTCGGAAAAGCGCCGAAGGCTATTTGGCTTTAAAAGAACTTCATGGCATGGAGGATATCAAATAAGCTATGATGAATTAAAAGGTATTATAAATAATGACTGGGAAATTGTGGATTATCATGGAGTTGCTTTTTTTCCAATTCATCGCATTCCCAAAAAGTTCAGAAAGCTATTTATTCCGCTTGATACCATTTTTTGCAATTCCATATTCAAAGAGTATAGTTCTCATCTGATATTTATTTTAAAGAAAAAATGATTAGAGAGTTGGTTCCTACAAATTTGAAAGTGGCCGTTCATGTTCTGAAAAATACTGTGCTTGACTTATTAAATGGCTATGCCTTTTCTTTTGCGAAAAGAAGACATGAGGATACACCTCGAATAAATGTTTTTTCAATCACACAAGATTTAAAATCAAATGAATTCAAGAAACGAAATATAATCATAGCAAGGTCATTCATCGAGCAGATAACTATTTTTCCTAACGAAATATTTTCATTTTGGAGAGTCGTAGGCAAACCTACTACAGCGAAAGGATTTGTTAAAAGCAGGTCTTTGATCAATGGCAAAACAATTGAATCAACTGGAGGAGGCTTGTGTCAGCTTTCAGGTTTAATATATTTGGCTAGCATTCACTGCGGGTTCGAGATACTTGAAAGGCATAATCATTCTGTTGACATTTACGATGAGAAAACAAGATATATGCCTTTAGGGGGAGATGCTACTGTAGCCTTTGGTTATAAAGACTTGAAAATTAGAAATAATCTACGAAAACCAATTTGCTTTCAAATTAATGTAGAAGACGATTCAGTCACTGTAAATGTGAAATATCCCGAGGCAATAAATATCAATCAAGTTGAATTTATCATTGCGAATCAAAATGATAGCATCAAAGTCGTGGATACAATGATCAATAATAAAAAAGCTTTGACATCTGTTTATCAGAATCATAAAATAGAATTAAATGCTAGCTGATTTTTTAGAGAATAGAGCTGTTTGAAAAGAGGTAATTAATTATGGTAAATAAAAACGTTGCACTTAGTTATAAAACTATATTCTTCCTAATGTCATTATTACTAGGGACTATTGATGCAAAAGCTCAGGTGAGACTAATCGATTATTCAAGTAAATGTGAAGATATAGTTATGGATAAGAGAATCTTCGCAAGGCGGATATCTAATATCTTTCACTATCAAGATACAACCGAAATTTCAATAACATTTGCTGGCATGTGTGGTGATCTTGAAAAAGGCAGTGTTGAATTAGTAAACGATTCGATCAACTTGATTGCAACGACTGATTCTAATGATATTGTTTTATGCGATTGCTTTTATGAGTTGAAGTTCAAGCTTATTGGAGTTGATTCCTCTAAAAAATATTTACTCAATGGAGTTAAAATAGAAGTTTCGCCGAGTAAATATGCTAAACCTATTATTCAATCCTATCAGGTTGTAGATAATGATACTATAAATAGAATTGATCATCTTGAGAGAAAACAAGGTTATTGGAAGGAATATTTTTCAGATAGTTATGTAATTGGTGATTATATAAATAATCATAGAATTGGGATCTGGAGATTTTATAATAAGCAGGGTTTGAATTATTTGAGTCATAGTTATTCCATGCCGGAGAATGTATATGAATCTGAAGAACTTGTTAATAATGTAATTGAAGTTAGGCAATACTACACAAATGGAAATATAAAGATGTTGACGCAGTATGTTGATAATGAGAGGATTATATATGAGTATGCTGAGAGCGGTGCTATTCGTCGGTATTATAAACAGAAGAGATTTCAATTAGATTAATTAAAAGCTTGTTTAGCTTTTAGAAAAGTAAATGTGCTTATTAATTTCGAATCAAGAGCGGGGCGCTATTTTTTGAGTTTCAAATAAATCATGCTTTCATATTAATAAATTTTCATTATGGATGGAGGCAAAGATTATAATTGTTAGAGGCATAAATGCCAGAGGTAAACGAAATGTCCGCATGGCTGATTTGAAATATTTATGCTAAAAATCAAGCATCGACAATGTAATCACTTATATCCTAAGCCGAATCTTGATTCTTATAAATAATATTTTGGACAGGAATAAAACAACAGAAGAGCGATAATAAATATGAAAACCATAAATGCAACAATATTGCATTTATGGTTTTCATATTTTAATTTTACAATATTGTTACATTTTTGAAAGATTAGTTATATGACAGTTGCCAATGTGGTAATAGTCGGATCTGGCCCTGCGGGGATTGGGGTTGCTTCACTACTCAATCAAACGGATATCGACTATATTGTAATAGAGAAAAAAGACATAGGAAATTCGTTTTTAGAGTGGCCGGAAAACATGGAGATGATCACCCCGTCGTTTCCCAGCAATGCTTTCGGGCAAATGGACCTGAATTCCATATGTGAAGCATCCTCACCTGCTTATTCTTTCAATAAAGAGCATTTGAATGGCAAAGAGTATGCTAAATACTTAACAGCCTTGGCAGCGTATCAAGGGCTTGTCGTGAAGACCAACACAGAGGTAAGCGGTGTGCGAAAAGTCAACAGGGGCTTTGTGCTTGAGACTAATCAAGGCGAGTATAAATGCAAGTATCTGATCTGGGCTGCCGGAGAGTTTCAAAACCCACAAATCAATAATATCCAAGGAACTCAATATTGCATACACAGCTCCTTGATCAAGAAACCTGCTAATCTGAAGGGGGAAGAATTTATAGTTATAGGTGGTTATGAGAGTGGAGTTCAAATAGCCGCCGAGTTAATAAATAATAATAAAAGAGTTACTTTAATAAATCCAGTAAGTGTCGATCAAGCAGATACAAGCGATCCATCAGTAGTACTGTCTCCTTATACTTTTGTCAAATACAATAAATTCAAGAGCTCTTCAAACTATACCGAAATAATAGGCGAAGTAGTGTCAGTGACTAAAGAAAATGATACGTACATAGTTCTATTGGAGGATAAAACGGTTTTTAAAACGAAACATGCACCAATTTGCGCTACAGGCTTTTCTTTGGTTCAAAAACCCATAGAAGAATTGATTACTTTCAGAGATGATGGTTATCCGCTTTTAAATGAAGACAATGATGAGTTTTATGATCAGGATAATATTTATCTCTCAGGACCTTCTGTGAGGCATGGCGATCATATTTTTTGCTTTATATACAAGTTCAGGCAACGATTTGGGGTAATCGTGGAGGATATTTTGACCAAGGAGATGTACAGCGTTACAGATATAGTCTCGTTAGTGAAAAATTGGAAAAGGAATGGGTTTTATTTGTCGGATTTAAGCTGTTGCGGAGAAGAATGTGTTTGTTAGCATTTGAAAAATTTTTATAAAATATGAAGAAAGACTATTTAATAACAATTGAAAGACTTCATTTGATCGCTGGCTTTGCTTTAGTCATTTCAGGTATTTTGGCTTATTTTTCCAATGGTTTGGAAACGGCATTGTCATGGATAATTTTTGGCGCCATGTACATCTCCATGTCAGATATTGGCGAAGATGAGATGAGCGTGGAAAAGCTCAATCACCCTAATCATCTTATCAGACGTTCATTTGGATATTTCGGGACGATTTTTAGCATCGTTTTAGCCTTATTTTACCTCAATAGAATTTTAGTTTAAATCCTTAGTTTATTTAAGCCTTTTCAGTATTTCATTCAAGCTTGCCGGTCTCAACATTCATAGATTAGCAATTTTAAATCTTAATAATCAGCTCTAGTATTAGCTTCAAGTTATGTTGGGGCTGATTCGCTAAAGTTGTTTCTTGGTTTAATTTAGGATGTGTTGTTAAATTTCATGTCTTTAGTATGTAATATGATTGATAGTGTTTTTTAATTAAAATATTAATTCAATTTATTATATAATGTGTAATTATGTATTATGTTGAAATATGACAGACAATTATAACTTTGAAACATCCGAGTATGGTATCAATTCAAAAGGGATTCATTTATTAAGAAGCAGATACAATTATAAATCCTTCTTGGCTAAAGATATAAAAAGGATTAGAATAGCTAAGGGAATGGAGCTTAATAATTGGATAGTCATCTTAGCAATTGGAGTAGGAATTTTAATTTTTGGTATAAAATACATTAATGAGGTATATCAAGCTTTGTTTGATGATAGCTATGGTAAAATTTATATCGAAGAAATAGCAATGTCTATTGTTCTAATTTTAACAGGGACTTATTTTACTTACAAAAGCCTAACATCAGGTAATCAAATTTTTATAGAAACATATTCGGGAGATAAAAAGAAATTATCGCTTCAGGATATTAAAAAGCAAAATCTTGAAAGTGAATTAAGAGAGTTTATAAGAACTCATTTTCAAAATATTCAAGTAGAGGTATAGACCATACTTAACTCGCAACTGTAAATTTTCATTTCTTATCTCAGGTTGATTAAATAAGTGTCTTTCGATTTTTTTAACAAAACTGAAAGAGATGTTTGTAGACTTAGCGATATTCTTAACGGTACGGATTACTCAATTTGTCATTATTTCTCGATAGAGAAAGTACCTGTAGCATTCAATTTACTCTAATTTCTAATTCCTTTCCCCTAATTTTTAAATGATCGAATATGTTTTTATCTTGAAACGGCATTAGAGTCAAAAGTCGCATTAATTTATTCTAATCAAGAACAAAACTATTTCAACGAATAAACGGGGAATCATATGCTTAAAAAATTTACTTTTGTTTCAATTATTACTTTATTTCTTCTCAATCTCGCTTTCGCGCAAGTTGCGACGTACAATATCCCGCAGACGATTCGCGCAAATCAAGTCAGCATTGCTTTTGAAAAAGTGAAATCGTCTTCATCCAATTATTATATCAATTACAAAGCGAAGAATGTTGGCGACGGAGTTTTAGTCATTGATAGATCCGAGATAGCCTTGCTTCAAGGAGACGGCGAGATGCGACCAACCTCTGGACAGACTGTATTGAAATCAGGTGAAAGCAAAACCATATACAATGCGTTCCGAGTAAAATCTCCGATTAAGGCTCATGCTGATTTGTTGAAGCTTAATTTGCATGGCATCCGGTATGCTGTGGGCAATGGCGAATCATTAAATGCCGATAAGTTGACTCTTGCTTCCGGCGCGAATCAGAGCGTTGGCGATTTTAAAATCAAGCTTATGGAATACAATGTTTACAGCGACCGCGTATTCGTTGAAGTGAAGTGTTCTTACGAAGGAGGCAAAAATAGAGTGGGGAAAATCGATCTTGAGAAAATAACTGTCGAAGGGGGAAAGGCCAAGATTGTGAAGAAGGGAGATATTGTGTTTAATGGGAAGTCCTATACATTTGCGATTAATATCACGCCTGAAGGAAATTCTAAATATTTTATTGACTGGACGGGCGTATTCCAAGTGCTGAATTTGACAGAGATAAAGTTTGAAACGATTGATATCAAAAGTTCCGCGTATAAAGAGCCTGTCGAAGAAGTCGCGGAAGTTGTGGAGGAGACAAAAGAAAAGCCGAAAAGCAGTACATCGGAACCTTGCGCGCTGACATATAATGAATTCTCTTCTTTGAGAGACGATTTGAAGTCCGAAATTGATAGCGGAGGTAAGCCGGTTCCTATGGCCAGTGAGTATCTGCAAGTCAAAGGTTGCGTGAATGCCGCTCAAGTAGTGGAGTTGATGGGCTTGTTCAACTTGGATGCTCCTCGTCTTAAGTTTGCAAAGATGGCTTATCAATTTACATCAGACAAGCATAAATACTATTTGGCTGTCAAAGAGCTGGCTTACAATAAGAATAAAGAGGCTCTTGAAGAATTCTTGGAACAGCAATAAATAGCGTTAATTTTAGAATAATGTAGCCCGAACAAGGTTTTTAGTAACTTTGGCTTGGGCTTTTTATTTAATTCATCCCTGCTGACTCTATATATTCTTTTGGGCTTATTCCTGTTTTCTTCTTAAATAATCTCGAGAAGTATTGCGGGTACTCAAAGCCAAGCTTATATGCTGTTTCCGATATGGAAGTGTTGGGTGCGAGCAATAAGTTTTTGGACTCTTCGATCAGGTACAGATTGATTTGGTCAACGGCGGTTTTGCCCGTTTCCGCTTTAATAGTATCGCTCATATACCGATGACTAACGCCCAGTTGCTTGGCCAGCCAATCAACTGTTGGTATGCCTTTTTCTTCCAATTGTTGCGTGGCGAAATATTCGTTTAGTATATTTTTGAAGCGAGTGTGCAAGGTTTGATTGATTTGTTTTCGATCCAAAAATTGTCGTTTGTAGTACCTATCCGCGTATTTTAGCAAAGTCTCCAAATGGGACAGGATAATTTCTTTGCTGAATTCATCTTGGTTGTTATGGTATTCGGTCTCGATATTTTTGAATAGAGACTTCATGAGCTTTTCTTCTTTGGGCGATAGATGAAGAGCTTCATTCACGTGGTAATTAAAGAAATGGTATTTTTTGATCTTGTCAAACAAAGGGCTTCCATTGAGATAATCTTTGTGGAATGCGATGTGAAAAGCCTCGGAACTGAACACCATATTTTTGAATACCATGGTCTGATTTGGAGCTGTGAAGAGCAATGTGCCGTTAGTACAATCATACTTGGTTCGTCCATATACTATTTCACCCGAAATGATATTTTTAAGACTGATAGAGTAGAAGTTGTTGGTCATGCTGATTGACTCAGATTTTTCTTCTTCGCATTTGCTGGTCTCGCTTTCCTTCATTTGAGTGTGGATGATGCTAAACAAAGGATTTTCTGGTGGTGAAAAGTTGTTCTCTTTATGGAATTCTGAAATAGAATTGTAGCTTATCATTTTCATATCGTCATGCTAATAGTAATGTCTTTTGGTCAGTATACTAGATTCTCAAGGATGAGTTTCAATGTGGAATAGATCATTTACTCATGCTCAAGTATTGGAAGCGCAAGAAAACCGAATGACTTTCTTGCACATGTGTGGCGATGTTTTTTACGATTTGACAGATTTGTTTTTTTATTCAATCGCGCATATCAAGTTAAGTGAAACAAAATAATATAAGCCTAAACCGTGAAAATGTTAAGCGTATTATTTGGAGTGTTTTTTAAAGAACTCATCCATTTTCGCCACGGCTTGATCTACGTCTTGGTCTATATCATAAAGACTAACGTGGGTGGCGCCTGGTACCTTGAAAAGCTCCTTTGGCTCGCTGCATTTATCGTAAAACATCTCGGTGAGAATACCAGTATCAGCCTTCTCGCCGATAATGCCCAAGTATGGCGTGTAAAGAAAAGGAGCATAGGTGACAGCGCTTGTCATAGGAGCATTCTCCATCAATGTCATCGGAGCCATGTGCGAATAGTTGGGATATGTTTCTTTTCCTGCTCTTTTTGTCATGTAGTAGTCGTAGCCTTCGCCTACTGCGCCTTCAGGAAGATTGTTCGGATCAATTGCATTCATGTTCAATGCGTCATAATATTCCATGTTACCTGTTTCGTAAGCTTTTTGCCGAGCATTGTTCGCCATTTCGAATAGTGGCATAAGTTGTTCTTTGCTCATCGCTCCGAAGTAAGACGCCATGTTGTCCATCATTCCGCTCACTGTGGCGATAGCTTTCAATCGTTTGTCTGATGTCGCTACGATTGGCATGTATCCTCCGCTTGCGCATCCGCCAAATCCAAAGAGTTTGTCTCTATCCACGAAAGGCAAAGTACCTAAATAACTAACCGCGTCTCGGATACTTTCCATTTTATGATGAGCATGCTCGTTATTTCTAGGCATGCCTTCGCTTTCACCGAAGCTGTACGGATCATATGACAAGAATACATAGCCCAAAGCGGCCATTTTTTTGCCGTAAACAGATCCCATTTGCTCTTTTACTTGATTGAAAGGACCAGAAAATACCACGGTTGGATACTTCTCGGATGCGTCAAAATTCTCCGGTGTAAAAATAAGTCCCGCCAATGTTGCGCCTTGACTTTTAAAAGTTACTTCGTTTGTTCCTGCTTTGAAATTGCTCATAATATTATTATTTAGGTGGTTGCGATCTTGATTATTAACTGATGCAAAGTTAGATCGTGAAGAGCCTTTTGAACTTAAACATTTTTGTAGATGACGTATACATTTTTGCGAGTCTGGTATTTTGCTTCTAAATTTTGATTATGAGTTTGCAGGAAGCAATTAAGTTCTTGTTGTTTGGGGGGATTACAATGAGCAGTCTTAATCATTGTCAACCAGAAATTCGATTTTTATGCTTCTTTTAGTTAGCTGTTTAGTCTATTTGAATTTGATTTGGTCTTTAGTCTTTCTCAGGTAGCGGATGTTTTTGTCATACATTTTCTTGACCGAATTATTCAGGTATTTTGACCAAGAATCATCTCCTTGCTGATAGTTTTGAAGCAAAGCCATAGCATAAGTCGCTACTTGTTCCGGAATGTAGCCCGAGCGTTTTGTCTCCCAACCTCCAAAAGAAGCTCCTTGCCATTGCTGAAAGCTAAATATGGAATTGCTTAAGAATATTCCAAAACCAAAGATGATGCAATTTAAATCAGTGAGTTCTTCATCATTTCCATCGATTCTATTGTCAGCAAGGAGTTTAAAATGGGAAAGTTCATGCGCCATGGTTGATATCAGAGATTCAGGGTTTTGCAATTCTTTGAGCTCAATGCCAATTTGGAATTTGCCGTTTTCTTTTTGAGAAAATTCTCCTAAAGCCCAATGATTTTTCTTGCCGGTATCGTCAGGATTAGAGGTGGTGTAAATCCCTTCTTGTTCAAATTCCATGGGAGCGTCATTGAAAAAGTATAATTCTATCAATCTTTGATCAATATGCATGATTTCACAAATTCGACCCATTAAATAATGTGCATCATCTTCCGACTGTGTGAATGTATAGTTGAAAAAATCTTGGGTAGGTTCAATGATTTGAATTGATTTCAAGAACTTAGCGCCATATACGTTTTCAAACCATAAGAATGCGTCTTCTATCCATTCCTTGTCTTCCGGTGTTACCGTTGATTTTACTTTTCCAAATAACATATGAGTTGTAAAAATTAATGTTGAGTATGAGTTTTTAATATGGGAGGGGAAAGAGGTTAAGTTTTTTATTTAATAGACTTTTCCATTTTTTTGATTCTAATGAGTTCAGTTACTGCTTGAATGCATTCTTCATTATATATCTCTTTGTTAGCTAGAATTCTTTCTAATTCATTTATTTTTTTATTTTTATGGACTTTCATGTAATGATTGTCACTGTTGGCTATAAGGTCGTTTTTATTGTCATCATAGTGTTTTATTTCTACTAAGTGATCGCTGTATTGTCCATATTTTTGTGCGAAAGAATTAATTTGGTCAATATCTTTTTGCTTTAGGTTGGATTTATATTCCTTGTTGCTTTCTTTTTTATCAATGAATGGTAAGAATCTATACCTGTATCTTGTGGGGAGGAACAATTTATTTTTGTGTAAAAAATCAACCATTATATTCGTAATGAAGTATCTTTTTCCATCTGAGAATTTTAAATCCCAATAGGCAAAGTTTGATAACATCATTTTTTTTCGATTTCTGTTGTCAGCTCTATTTTTGTAATAAATCGCAAGATTATAAACAGAGTACTCTACTTCGTTGAATTTGTAGATTTTAGTTTGATTATCTTTACTAATTGTAATGGATTGAGCTTTCTCGTCTAAAACAATGTCCATGGTTTTATTTTCTTGATAATAATGGATATACATTAAGATCGAAGGAATGGAAAGTATTAGTAAAATAGAATAAATTATTAGAAAGTAGTAATAGTAGCTTGTAATGATGGAAAATTCAAATGTTGATCTGCTGTCGAAATATGTGTAAATAATCAGAAAACAAATAAATAGCAACAGTATGAGTAATTGCGTCAATTCGTGTTTTAGAAGTTTTTTGATTAATCGATTTTTTCTTCTGATTATCATTTATATAATGGCTAAATTAAAATTACGAACACCGTATTATTTTAAAATATCTTGGGTCGTTGTTTTTGGTTAAAAAGTATATTTAAGGGGTAATATAAGACCGTATTGTGCTCTTTCAAAGAAACGTTATTGATTCTTTGAATCAACCAAATCAGTATATTCTCAAAGTATTTGAAATTGAATGAAAAAATATCTAATCAAGACATCAAATGATGCAGTGTATTGGAATAGGTATGCGGATTGATGTGGGAATGTATGTGCAAAGGAAAATTTACGAACTTGACTTAGCTTTTATATTTTTGTTCGAATTGGAACGATCCATCTAGGCATAAGCTTGCATTTGCAAAATCTTGGGTTCGAATATTCTTTGAAATCAAGAAGCAGAAATCCGCGCTTATTTCTATCTCCAGTGCAATTTATTTTTATGCCGTTTAATAGGTCATTGTAAGAAAATTTGTCATTGCCTAGCGCGTCTGTAAAGATCACCCCGTCTAGATTTTTAAAATCTGTCTTAGCGATTTTTATTTCATCAATTATTAAAATGATAGTTGAATCCGTTGCATTCTCTATGACTAATGTATTGCAAAAAGCTTTTATCAGATCAGAATTAAGCTCAATCCATTTGCTGTCTTTTTTGCCTAAACCTTTGTAAGTTTCCAGTCCTAGGCTATCTTGGATTCGTTGTTTCATGATAAAGTTAAAGCCGGCATTTTCATCATTGACTTTTGCATCATCTATGATACCACCTGTCATAATCAAATTGACGCCATAGTTCTCATAAGATGCATAAGAGCAAGTTCCGATATGATCAGGGCTTCCAATTTGCTTGATGGATAATTCTTTCGATTCCAAACCTTGTTTAACGCCAGCGCAAAATGCGTCTAGATTATTGATACATTCTTTGTTGGGGTTTAAGGCGTCGTTATTCAGGTCTTCATAGTATTTCTTGTAGTATGTAGAGCAATCAAAGTCTTGGCTGTAAAGATTAAAAGAGCAAACTGTCAGTAAAATAATTAAAAATACTTCTTTTTTCATTTTCAGCGTTTTTAATATACTATTAACGCTAAAATAGCAAAGTAAATCGATTGATTCCTATGCTATCTTAGCGTAATTAGATTGTACCTCGCTATTCTTCTCTCAAAGTCATGTGTGCAAAAGGTTATTTCTTTATCAATTTGAAAGTTTGGTTGCCTTCATCGGTAACGCATATGATCATGTATATTCCAGAACTTAATTGGCTTGTGTCAAGTCGCTTGGGAATATCGTTGTCCAGTTCTATGACTGCCTTTCCTTGAAGGTCTGTAATCTGAAGCGAGTTTAAGTACTTGCTGTTATTGATTAGCATGTAGTCTTCAAAAGGGTTTGGATCAATGCTGATGTTATTTTTTGCGTCGATTGAGCCAAGCACGATATCACTGTTCTTTATCGTAATCATATGAGATTCCATATTGCCTACGGCATCAATGATAGTGAATTCATGCTGGCCGCTTTCTAACTGTGTGAATCTCATGCCTTCTTGGCCATGAGGCGATGAGGTTGTGATAGTGTAAGGGGCTAGGCCGTTTGCAACTGAGAGCTCAACAGACCCTGTGTTAATTCCATTGTGAATATTGATATGAGTGATGGATTCTTCTACTTCGAAGATAGGTTCGTCAGTCCAGTAAAACGAATAAATTTGAGTTTTGCTGGGCTGGTCTTCTATAGGGAAAGGAATTCCTGATTCGTATCGATTGATGTATAATCCATAAAAATCAAGGCCTATGAATTCGTCTTGAATGTAATTTATTTCATTTTCATCAAATTTTGGAAAATCAAAGAGCAAGCTTTTATCCATGGAATAAATCTCCCAATATTCATTTGGGGGAATTTGTGGGGAAAAAGAGTATTCGAGTATCGGAGCATTAATTTTGAAACTCTTAATAAAACCGTTGTTTCCTAGTTTATGATCATAACATATCAGCTTCCATATCCCATGGGCAGGACTATCAATGAATGTATCCAAATCTCCCTCAATCTTGAAAACAGTGCCTTCAGGGAAAGCATTATTATTGTTTGGAAGGTTATCATCTTTGGTTTGATAATGATAGCTCAACTCAATTCCTTCTGTTGCGCTCCAAATGTACTTGTATGCTTGCCCGTATTGGGGAGACATGTTGTCTCTTTTGCCGTCATCGGCATCAGTCCATTGACCGTCTTTCTGGTAGGTGAAAGGATTGCCAAATGAAGCCCCATTAAATCTGTTAGGGGATAATAGCTTCACTTGTTTGCCATCCGGGGATTCTAATATTAATGACAAGTCTCCGACATAAGAATGCTCCAGCTCTATTTCTAAGCTTTCTATATCTCCTTTTTGAATATTAAAGTAATTGCATGGAATGATGTGCTCAAGCCTTGCGCCTGAATAGTTTTCTCCGTCTGGTATAAGCGACGGTTCGTTTTGCTCGAAATAAACGTTTGGGTAATTGCATTCTAGTTCAACAATTTCAGGCTTTATGCTATTAGGGTAAAAATGTAAATCATTAATGCTTAATGGCACTTCAATGATATCAGAAGAAGAGAATGGGGCTTGGTCAAATTGATCGCTTATGTATTTTATATGCAAAGGCATGGAGGTAGCTTCGCAAGTTCTCACTTTTGTGGTATCATGCAATAGGCCTGAACTATTGTCATTAATAGAAAGTTGAACGATTACATTATTTAATCCCTGATCGACGAAGAATGAAGTGAATTGATTTTCATCCAGACCTTTTGCTCCATCTATGATCCAGTTGAAGCTCGATAGTTCATCCGATTGCTCATAATTAAGCAAACTGTCATATCGCGAAGGCATGCTCGTGTCAAGTCCATATATTCCATTTGTGTTCAAATACGCATTTAGACTATCATTGAGAATTAAGAAATCTACCCCTCCGTATCCGCTAGCGGAAATGCTTTTGCTTGTGTTGAGAAATCTATTGTGCTTAATGCCATCTATATTCACAGGATCGATAAAGGACTCTATGCTTTTGCACTTGCTGGCGCAATCGGTTTTAATCTCTATATTCACATCATCATAAGTGTATACATCCCAGACTACGGTAAGACATCCGTTTATGGTGTCTTTGGACATGATTTTGAAACCGTCGTTGTAAATGATCTCATTGAGATACAAAGGGGTGTTTGTGAGTATTAGTTCTTGTTTGAATTGAGTGACTGCCCATACATCTTCAAATTTTCCTTCATAAATTTCGAAGCTATTATTGTTGACTGAATCATCGTTTTTATCCGTAGAGATGGTTATGAAGGACGTTTGAATTCTGGGGTTTTCAGGGCAGATCTCAATCACATGTCTTTCGATAACAGGATCAAAGAGGCTGTTAACCGCGATATCTTGACTGTAAATAGCATGGCAATCTTTGATTTTGGTTATTGTAGCCTGAGGATTGTTCGGATCGAATTTTCCAACGGATGTATAGCTCGTTTGGCTATAGCTTCGCAACGTTAAAATCAAGAGCGATAAAAATAAGTAAGTAGTTTTTTTCATGACATTTGTAATATTGAAAATGGTAATATTTCAAATGTATAGAAATGATGCATAAGTAGTTGTTAATGTTTTGTTAATTGGATAATTGAATTTATCAGATTTAATATTGATCAAATTCAATTTTAGTGATATTAAATATGGGGCTGATGAAGAACTTTAAGACTCCGGTTCAAGCCGTTTCGCAGGCTAATCAGTCCATTGTTCTGAGGCATGCAAACGATTGTAAAGCTTGGATTCGTAACGTTGTGTAAGATGGATGAGTTGTGAGTAGGTTCAAAAAACGCTAAAATACTTAATGATAAATTGAAAATTTAAAGTCAGACGATATTGAAAAAGCTAATTTGAAGGATATTTTATGCTGCCGAATACGATTCTCATAGTAAGCAGCAGCATAAAAATAATCATAGTCAAAAGATATTACATAGGAACTGAAAAGCTTTGAGATAAGTCGAATAGTTTTTTGTCGTATTGGCGGCCATCTTTTGAGTTATTGATCACTAATTTATGTAAAGAGAAATACTCTTTATCAAAACTGGTGATTTCTCCGGATTGCTCCATCGCATTCTTTCGCGCATCGATTCCTAATTGATAAAGTTCTTGGGAGCTTAAGTCAGAAGAATTCAAGCAAGTTAATATGATTTTGAGGGCTTGATAAGTATTTTCATAGCTTTTAGCTCCTCGTTTGACACTGTAAAGTCGGTCATTGGCTTTTTTTGCTGTTTCTAGTTCTCCAGAGTGTATGGAGAAGAGAGTATATATCTTCAATATAAAAGCCATGTCATTTGCAAAAGCAATTCTTTCGTCAATGCTTGCGTTGGGGTAGATCATATAGGCATTTTGAAATAATGAAGTTACAATCATACCTGGGTCATCGCGGCCTACATCAAAGCTGGCTTTTACCACAGGATTGGCACTGTAATATGCTGTTTTTAAGTACTTGATTAAGTCAGCTTTGATCTGTTCTTGCAAAGATTCATAATTACTTGTTGAAAGCAGGTTAATAGAATTATCTAAATTCAAAGTTACTTCTTCTTCCGGACAAATATTATCTTGAATGAATGTGTCCATACCCTCGAAAGGATTGTCGTCACTGATGTTTTTTGATTGTTTTTTCAGATCTTTTTTTGTGAGAGGAATATTTGATTTATACAATTTTTGATTGTTGAAATTGTATAATGTGAAATGCAATAATTCGGCTTTTATATCATATGTAGGAAGTATATAAGCATTTACTTTCATATCAGGCAATGCTCGATTGCAGCTGAATTGGTTGAATGTGCTCCAATTCACAGAGAAAAAACCAGAAGATTGAGCCAGTTGGTTGCGTTCTTCATCGCCGACAAATAGTACAGCGCAGTCGGGAATGTTTTGTTTGTATTCGTTTGCCGCTACTCGCGTAATTTTGTTTATGAAGTTAATTTGGTCTTCATTCATTTTTGTGCCATTGGCATTTCTTACATCCATGAACATGATATTTTGTTGTTCCTGCCCATATACATTTTGAAGTAGTATAATGCATAGGATTAGTAAGAGGTTTTGTTTGAACATATTAATTTAGTTTAAATGATTTATTGTTTGTAAAATTAAACTAAATAATTAAATATTTAACTATTTAATGTTCGTATATTTTTTAATGTGAATTTTTTTAGGTAAATATATATTTGATATAAACTTTATAATTTTAATCAATCTGTGTATTTTCGCCTTGTTGTACAACTTTTCTATAGACCAAAATAACCTCGTATTTTTAATGAAAAAATAGAATCTTTACTAATCAAAATTGAATGAAAAGTTAAGATCATAGATTTTGAGTTTTCAGCATTCAGAGCAGTGATTCGAACGAGCTTGAAATAGAATAATGTGTGTATATTTAGGAATGTAGTCCAAATGTGATGACTTTTAATTAGAAGTAAAATACATTCTCTCGCGGATGCTATTTTATGGATAACAAGGACAGGAATTCAGTAGAGAAACTTAGTAAGTTGTTTTCCATGCAGGCAAAGAATTTACTATTCCTTCAGAAGTCGGATAGCATGAGACGCAAAGGCATTTAGAAAAGATAAATTTAAAAATGCCTTAAAGGATAAGTTATTAAGGCATTTCCAAAGAGAATAAATATTGGTGTGTTTTGGGAAATCGTATGCAGGGTTTAGTTTTTTTCGATTACAGTTATTCCTAACATTTCAATAAATTCTCGGATGAATTTAGGGTGGCCAGGCCAAGCGGGAGAAGTTACTAAGTTTTGATCTACAACGACATCGTCAGCTGGCACATCAATATATTCACCGCCAGCCAAGGTAACTTCAGGAGCAACCGCAGGATAACATGTCAATTTTTTCCCTTGAACAACGAAAGCGGCAGTCAGAATCTGAATTCCATGGCAAACGGCTGCTATTGGCTTTTTCTCTTCTTCAAAAGCCTTTACGATGTCGATGATTTTGGCGTTAAGTCTCAAATACTCCGGTGCGCGTCCACCGGCAATTACAATTCCGTCGTAATCCTTTGCATCTACTTGATCAAAGTCGTAGTTCAGCGCAAAGTTATGGCCGGGCTTTTCAGTGTAAGTTTGGTCACCTTCAAAATCATGAATCGCCGTTTTAACGGTTTGGCCTGCTTTTTTATCAGGACATACTGCATGAACTTCCATACCGAGCATCAGTAGCATTTGGAAAGGAACCATTGTCTCATAATCTTCAGCAAAGTCTCCAGTAAGTAAAAGTATTTTTCTCATGGGATTAAAAATTTGAATGTGAATAATAAGTCTATATAAATTAGATGAATAATCCTGTAAATGACAATTTATTAGATTATTAAATGATGAAGGCTATTGCTTAATGAATATTCAAATTTATTTTAATGAGTGTGTAACGAGAAGAGAGAGTCTATTCAAAAAGATAAATGAGTTGATATAAATTTCCCCCCTTTTTTAATGGCCAATCTAATATCTTTCAATTTAGCGCTTCGTCCATCCTAAAAAAATGAATTCCTACAGACATCCTGAATTAATTGCCACTCTATTTTTTTATTTATTCATAGGTGATTTTACAATAAATATGGATGAAATTAAAGATGAGTCGAATGGGTGCTTGGGAGTGTCGTCATTTGAAATGTGTTAGACTCAAACAAAGCAATCGAGGGATTGGAATTATACGTTTTATAAAATAGGAGTGAAAATCACTTTGTTGGAAAACTTGATTAGGTGAAAAGAAATGCCGCGAGAGGTCGATAAAGATAAGTCCAAGTTACTTACCTTTATCTCCTTTTCGATTTTTTAAAACGCCCAACCTACAGACAATTGAAAACTTCTTAAGTGTTTTGCTATTGTTGGTACTGTTTGATCATTGTTAATGATAGTTTCATTACCGTTTTCATCTATATAGTGGATATCGCTTTGTAAAACTTTATCTTTTGAAATGTTATTCAATCCATGCGCGTACCTCAAATCAATAAAGAAGCCAGAATTAGCTTGATACCCTACTCCAATATTCCCCCAATATGCTAGTGATTGATGCATATCCACAGTGCTGACTCCTTCGCTTCCAGTTGATAAAATGTATCCGATTTCTGGACCTATTTGTAAATTAAAATTCTCATTGATATAGTATTTTAAAATTATAGGCATTTGAAGGTATATTCCATCAGATTTTGTTTTTTTATTTTGATCTGTTGATGTTATTACTATTTGCGCATCATTACCGAAAGGTTCTAATGATGAAACAAAGTTATACATATCTGCTGAATGTTGATATCTTTGATACATTAACACTAACTCTGGTTGTAATCTTATTTTTTTGGACAGTCTGAATTCAGTGAAAAACCCTAATGATGTGCCTAGCTCAAACTTTGATTCAATCAGCTCGCTGTCAATTTTTGCTATGGAATAATTTACGCCAATTTTAGGTCCAAAATGAACTTTTTTCTGCGCTGACAATTTTACAGAGATAATTGAAAGGAGAATGATAATTATAAATTTTGATTTCATGAAATTATGTGTTTTAGTTATTTTATTTCAAATATTCATAATTAAAATACATAATCATAGGTATTAATTGTATTAATGTAATATATGTTTAAATTAGGTTAGTGTGAGATAGAATAGTATTTGTTGAGCTTCTTGTTGTGATAATGCAAAATTTTTTAGATGATTTATA
Source organism: Aureibacter tunicatorum (assembly GCF_036492635.1). GTDB lineage: Bacteria > Bacteroidota > Bacteroidia > Cytophagales > Cyclobacteriaceae > Aureibacter > Aureibacter tunicatorum. The sequence goes on along the minus strand of NZ_AP025305.1, from coordinate 3,600,864 downwards.
ACAAGTATAAACTGTATTTTTCCCTTTGTGAAATTGGTAGCCTTAGGCCGCTTATTCGTAAAACTTCAGCCATTCGATATCACAGTCCAATTAATTCCATTGTTTTAAATCTAGATACTGCCATTTTTAGAGCTCCTTTTGTTGAAGCATTAATATTGATGCTATCGCAATAGGGCACATAAGTATTTGATATGTCAGGGTGTGCAGTGATCTCTTTCGTCTTTTTTATATGGAATGTAAATCGTATTAGGGATGTCTTTTTTTCAAGTTCAAATTATTGTCTTGCGTACTTCCTATGTATCGAATTTGTTTGAAAGATCTATTTCAACAGAAAGTTTATTTTAAGGTCTTGCTTAATATAATGCTATCTGCCTATCAGGTTTAATATCAGTGAAGCTTGCTCATGATCTTCGTCTTTATTGGCCAAAAGAAAGTGTTTTCTTGCGGCTTGAATCGATTTGTCTTGCCCATTTCCATTCAAATATGCTAATCCAATATAATAATTAGCTTCATCAATCTCGCGCTCAGCGATTTGCTCTTCGTTTGTTAATTGTTCGAATAGCTTATTGGCCTTTGCGTAGTCTGATGCAGTTCCAATACCATAGTAATAACACAAGCCTATTTGAAGCAAAGCGCTTTTATTACCCATTTTTAAAGCAAGGGAGTAATATTCAAATGCTTTTTCAAAATTAGATTGATCTCGGTAGATTGTTCCAAGGTTATACGCAGCTGTGGAATTTCCTTGTTCAATAGATTTCAAAGCCCATTCTTTCGCTTTTGCTATATCCAAAACGACTCCTTGGCCAAGGCTAAGTAGCCTGCTGATTGCATCTTGCGACTCAGGATTACCAGATTTGGCTGATT